>NZ_PIZH01000211.1 GCF_002835825.1 Methanoregula sp.
TTTTTTTATGCAGTGGCGGTGTCAATGACTGTACAGAAGCGACAGCAATGACTCCTTCCCCCCCCGATGAAGAAGAATACACCGCCGAGCATGTACGGGCAATAGCAGTACGACTCCGGTCCGCCTGCACCAGGGGAGAACTCGGGGAGATCCTGGCACGCGAAGTGAGAAAGTATTCTCTCTTTGATCTCCAGATCATCGGGGGCCGGCTGAACGCTGAGATCGAAATGCTCCCGTCGCCCTACCGCGAGGCCGTTGCCCCGTATTTCCGGGACCAGCTCTTCCGTGCCCACCATCGCCTCCTCTCCATGCACAAAAGCGGGGCGCTTTACCGGCTCTCCGGCCCGATCCGGAACCGGGAGCGGTTCGACGCATTCTGTGACATGCTCCCCACGGGGCTCTTTGCCTGGAACGATCCAAGCGAACGGAACCCGTACTTCCGGAACCCGAAGAACCGGTTCTTCTATTACCTGGTTGCCGCGTTCACGATGTTCGTTCTCGAAGAACCGGGGCACCCGGTGGGTATGCCTTTCCCCGGTGGTTTCACCGTAGAGCAGCGGGGAAGCGACTATTACTGCCTGATCCGGGACAAAGAAAAGGACGTCTTTTACTCTATCTGCAACTTCTGCCCGGCCCGGAAGAGCGAAGAACCGGCCCGGAACACTACCCGGATGCAATAAGTGCGGGCCACGCATTCTCACCCTGCCTTTAAGCGAAGGTTAATGATACCCAAAAAGGAAAGTCTCAACAACGGGCAACAGCCCAGGCTGCCTTTCATGGGCAGAGAACGAGGGATTTTCCTCACAGAAAGGAAGGTCATCATTGCTCCCGGGGCCCGCACCCCGGGAACAACACTGCCACGTCGGCAGGCCGGCATGGCCTCACGCCGCACGGTGTCTGGTACACCAGCATTTCCGAACAGAACTCCTGCCGGCAACTGGCGTAGTATCCAGAATAGTGACAGGAAGGTTACAGTATGAGTGACGAAAGCAAGTGCCCCGTGACCGGTATGGGGAGCCGGACAGCACCCGGCCAGGGCCGGTCCAACCGCGACTGGTGGCCAAACCAGGTGAACCTGAAAGTGCTCCACCAGCACTCCCCCAAGTCCAGCCCGATGGGTAAGGAGTTTGACTATGCAGAGGAATTCAAGACACTCGATCTTGCGGCGGTGAAGGCGGACTTAAAGGCGCTGATGACCGATTCGCAGGACTGGTGGCCAGCAGACTTCGGACACTACGGCCCCCTCCTGATCCGGATGGCCTGGCATTCGGCCGGCACATACCGTGTCATGGATGGCCGCGGCGGTGCCGGTTCCGGCCAGCAGCGCTTCCCTCCCCTCAACAGCTGGCCTGACAACGCGAACCTCGACAAGGCGCGAAGGCTGCTCTGGCCGATCAAGCAGAAATATGGCAGGAAGATCTCGTGGGCCGATCTGTATATCCTTGCCGGCAACGTTGCCCTTGAGTCGATGGGTTTCAGGACGTTCGGCTTTGCCGGCGGCCGCGAGGATGTCTGGGAACCGGAAGAGGACGTGTACTGGGGCTCCGAGAACACGTGGCTCGACGACAAGCGCTACTCCGGTGACCGCAAGCTCGAAAATCCGCTTGCAGCCGTACAGATGGGGCTCATCTACGTCAACCCGGAAGGCCCGAACGGGAACCCGGACCCGGTTGCCGCGGCAAAGGACATCCGCGAGACCTTTGCCCGCATGGCCATGAACGACGAGGAGACCGTGGCCCTCATTGCCGGCGGCCACACGTTCGGAAAGACCCACGGCGCCGGCCCGGCAACCCATGTCGGGCCCGAGCCGGAAGCAGCCCCCATCGAGGAGCAGGGCCTTGGCTGGAAGAGCAGTTTTGGCACCGGCAAGGGTGGTGACACGATCACGAGCGGCCTTGAGGTCACCTGGACCAATACGCCGACGAAGTGGAGCAACAACTTCTTCCGGATCCTGTTCAGTTACGAGTGGGAGCTGACCAAAAGCCCGGCCGGTGCGCACCAGTGGCGGCCGAAAGATGGTGCCGGTGCCGGCACGATCCCGGATGCCCATGACCCGAAGAAACGTCATGCCCCGACCATGCTCACGACCGATCTCTCCCTGCGGTTCGATCCCGCTTATGAGAAGATCTCGCGGCGCTTCTACGAGCACCCGGACCAGCTTGCCGACGCGTTTGCCCGGGCATGGTTCAAGCTGACGCACCGCGACATGGGCCCGCGAACCCGCTACCTCGGGCCCGAGGTCCCACAAGAAGAACTCATCTGGCAGGACCCGATCCCCGCAGTCGACCATCCGCTGGTCGACGAGCAGGACATCGCGGCCCTCAAAAAGAAGATCCTCGCGTCCGGTCTTTCTGTACAGGAACTTGTCTCGACTGCATGGGCATCTACCTCCACCTTCCGCGGCTCCGACAAGCGCGGCGGCGCAAACGGCGCACGCATACGGCTCGCGCCGCAGAAGGACTGGGAGGTTAACGAACCGGCCAGACTCAAAAAGGTGCTTTCCGTCCTTGAGGGCATCCAGGCAGATTTCAACAAGGCAGCCAAGGGTGGGAAAAAGATCTCGCTTGCGGATCTGATCGTGCTCGCCGGCTGTGCCGGTGTCGAACAGGCTGCACAAAATGCCGGTCATCCGGTAAATGTGCCGTTCACCCCCGGACGCATGGATGCTTCCCAGGATAAGACCGACGTAGCCTCCTTTGCCGTACTTGAACCAAAGGCGGACGGATTCCGCAACTACCGGAAGACCCCCGCCTTCCTGTCGGCCGAGGAGCAACTGGTCGACAAGGCGCAGCTGCTGAAACTTACCGCGCCGGAGATGACGGTCCTCGTTGGCGGCATGCGGGTGCTTGACACCAACTTCGGCCATACAAAACACGGCGTGTTCACCAAAAAGCCAGGAGCACTCACGAACGACTTCTTCGTCAACCTCCTTGACATGGGCACGGAGTGGAAGCCGGTTGCCGGCGCAGACGGGGTGTATGAAGGGCGCGACCGGAAGACGGGTGCTGCGAAATGGACCGGAACAAGGGTCGACCTCATCTTTGGCTCAAACGCCCAGCTCCGGGCCCTCGCCGAGGTGTATGCATGCGCCGATGCACAGGAGAAGTTCGTTTCGGACTTTGTCGCAGCATGGGCAAAGGTCATGAACCTCGACCGCTTCGATCTCGCACGGAAATAACACTCGGAGGATTCCCGTTTCCTTTTTTTCGTACCATTCATAGCAGCATCATGCCGTCTTCCGGACTCTGCCCCCCGTGAGATGACAACGGTGTCAGCACCCTTTGTGCCCTGCCGTTTCAGGAAAGGCTTTCTCACACCGGAAAAAAGAGATCCCCATGACAGAGAATCACGGGCTCTTATACAGCCTGGCACTCTTCAAGCAGCGGTACGTGCGGGGAACGTCCTGGACCCAGATCGTGCTCAACTTCGGTATCATCACTGCCAATGCCAAGCTCTTCGAGGACTTCTTCTGGATCCACCTCGGGCTGACCATGCCCGAGGTCATCGCGCTCTCGGTTCCCGGGTATGTCCTTGTCTGCTACCTTATCGGGCACTACGATGAGAAGATCGGGTTCTGGCAGGTGGAGAACAACCTGAGCTACCGGTTCTCGCCCTACTCGGACGAGATGCGAAAGGATATCCGCGAGATCAAGGAACAGCTCAGGAAAGGGACCTGAAGCGTCCGGTTATTTCAGCAACTCGAGCCGGCCCCGTGAAGGGACGCGGGAAAAACGGTGAGGGGATGTTTAGTCCAGCGGGATGGTTTCGAGCTGGGAGACGAGTTCCCAGATCCGGGTCCGCGCATGGATGGGCATATTGGGGTCGTTGGAGATCTCGTCAATCTTGGAGATGGCTTCTGCTGCGCGCAGCCCCATTGCCTTGTTGTTGTTTACAAGCATGGCGCGGGTCTCGTCGGCGACCCGCCGGATATTTCTCGGTATTGAACTGTCTTCCTGGATGTGCTGCAGCATCAGGATACAGTTTTCCATTGTCTTGTCAGCATTTGCCATAGTATCGCCTGCTTACCTGTGTACCTGTAGTTAATAAGCGGAACCGGCA
>NZ_PIZH01000212.1 GCF_002835825.1 Methanoregula sp.
CCCGGATCACCCCGACCGCACAGAACCCGTCCCACACCTTCTCGACCGCGGGAACTTATACTGTGAAACTTACGCTCACCCGTGGCACCGAGACAGCCTCAACAACCCAGATCATCAACGGCGGCGGCGTCCCTGATGCAGAGTTCGTCGGCTCACCCCTCCAGGTGAACCCGAACGAGAAGATCCAGTTCACGGACAAGTCCGGCCACGCCCCGACTGCCTGGTCCTGGGACTTTGGCGACACGGCAATCTCGACTGTCCAGAACCCTTCCCACTCCTACCAGGTGAAGGGGATCTACACGGTCTCCCTGACCGCACGGAACGAGAATGGTAAGGACACCGAGATAAAGAAAGGGTATGTCAACGTCGGTATGCCCCCGAAGGCAGACTTCTACCCGGTAGCCACCCCGTATGCCCAGTACTCGGTCCCCAAGACCGTGCAGTTTGTTGATCAGTCAACGAACATGCCCACCTCCTGGAACTGGGACTTCGGTGACGGGTCAACATCCACGGAACAGAAGCCGACCCATGTATACATGAAGGAAGGCATCTACACCGTTACGCTCACGGTCAAGAACAACTTCGGTTCCGACACTGCAGTCAAGCAGGACCTCATCACGGTCGGCGGCGGAGTTGCCGTTGACTTTGTTGCAGACAAGACAACAGTCGGCGTAGGACGGGTTGTCAGTTTCACTGACCTCTCGACCAGCAACCCCACCAACTGGGTATGGGACTTTGGCGACGGTACGACCGGGACCGGCCCGAACCCCGACAAGGTCTACCGTGCAACCGGTGTATACGATGTTACGCTGACTGCGTCGAACCCCTACCAGACCAACACGCGCACGAAGAACCAGTACATCACCGTCCTCTCCATCCCCAGGGCAGACTTTGTTGCTGACCGGACCAAGGGCGGAGCCCCCATGGCAGTAGCGTTCACGGACAAGTCCACGAATGCACCGACCGGATGGAAGTGGGACTTTGGCGATGGCGCAAGCTCAACCGAGCAAAACCCGACGCACACCTACACGACCCTTGGCATCTACTCCGTGACCCTGACAGCATCCAACAAGGACGGATCGGACACGACCACGAAGGTCAACTACATCTCCACTACCCTTGCCCCGGTAGCCGAATTCAAGGCTAACCGCCAGGTAGGCAAAGCCCCGTTCATTGTCGAGTTCACGGACCTCTCGTCCAACAAGCCCACCTCCTGGAGCTGGGACTTCGGGGACGGGACCTCTTCGACAGAACAGAACCCCCGCCATATCTACCTGCGCGAGGGTTCCTACGATGTCAGCCTTACCGTAGCCAACCAGTACGGGACTGACACCATCTACAAGACGGGAACTTCCACACCGGCGAGCGCAGTCGTGACCACCGAGGCACCTGTCGCAGCAGCCACAGAACAGCCTGCAGCAGTGGCAACAACACAAGCACCTGTCGCACAGCCTACTGCCACCAAGGCACCCCTTTCAGCAGCAGTCCCGCTCCTTGCAGCGGTTATCGCGCTGATTGGCGCTGTCCTGGTATCCCGGAAATAATCTCTTTTTTTACCAGCCTTACGGCGGGCTTTTAAGAAAAACGAAAAACCTGTTGTCTTCCCTGCATTAGTGCAGGACATGCCCGTGGACATCGATCTCGCCACGGTAGATCCGCGTGCTCGATATCCAGCGGCCGTCTTCGGCAAGGACGCAGGTGATCTGGTGGATGTCGACCTTCCGCCTGCCCTTCCCGCGGCGTTCCTTGTTGATCTCGACAGCAACCGGAAGCGTCTCTTCGGAGACCACGATGGCATCAAAATCGGAGTCAACGGCCGAACCGAACCGGTCGTTTAACGGTTCGATATTCCACTGGGCGGCATGCTCCTTTGATGCGATATATGCCTCAAGATCGGCGTTCCGCTCGGCAAACGAACGTGTCGGGTGGACTTTCCGGCTCGCGAAGGTGTCCGTGGTGAGCCCGATCACCACATGCCCCCCGGGCCCGGCAAGCTCGAACGACCGGTCCAGCAGGCGCTTGTGGCCGTCATGAAGGGGATCGAACGTACCCCCTACCATAACCTTCATGTTCCTCCATTCTTAATTTCCTATGTTATTATGGCTATGGATGCGAAAATTTCCGGCGTTGCTCTCTTCCAGGCCGGCAATGCAACCGTGACGGGGGATGTCACGCTGGGAACGGACGTCGGGATCTGGTTCGGCGCTGTGGTCCGTGCCGATAAGGACCGGATCGTGATCGGCGACCGCTCCAATATCCAGGACAACTGCGTGGTCCACACCAGCAAGGGATTTCCGGTCCTTATCGGCTGCGACGTCTCGGTCGGCCACGGGGCCATCCTGCACGGCTGCACAATCGGCAACCGCGTACTTGTCGGCATGGGTGCGATCGTCCTGAACGGGGCAACCATCGGGGAAGGATCGGTCATCGGTGCCGGCGCGGTGGTAAAGGAGGGCATGAAAGTCCCGGAACGGTCGGTTGTTGTCGGAGTTCCCGGAAAGATCGTCAAGCAGGCCAGCGACGAGCAGCAGCAGCACATCCTGAAGAATGCCGCATCCTATGCCGAACTCGCCGGAGAGTACGCCCGCCATGGCTAACATCGTCGTCATCGGCGCCGGGGTTGCCGGCATTCAGGCAGCCCTTGATATTGCCGGCCATGGCATCCACGTAGACCTTGTCGAGCGCGAGCCCTCCATTGGCGGGCACATGGCGCAGTTGGACAAGACCTTCCCCACAAACGACTGCTCCATGTGCATCCTCTCGCCCAAGATGGTGGACGTGTCCCGGCACAAGAACATCAGCATCCATACCTGTGCCGAGGTCGAGCGGATCGAGGGAGATGCCGGTCATTTCAGGGTTACGATAAAGAAACACCCGCGATACATCGATGAAGTCACCTGCACCGGCTGCGGGGACTGCATCCAGATCTGCCCGGTCGAGGTGTACAACCGGTTCGATGCCGGCGTTGGCGTGCGGAAAGCAATCTACAAGCCGCACGCCCAGGCTGTGCCGGATATCGTGGTCAAGGACCAGGAGCACTGCATTGAGTGCGGGCTCTGCTACGATGTCTGCGGCCCGGGTTCGATTAAAAGGAAGGACGAGGAGACCACCCTCGTCGTGGATGCGGCAAGCATCATCGTCACGACTGGCTACGATGTCTTCGATGCCCGGAAGAAGACGCCCTTCAACTACCTCCGGCTCCCCGATGTCATCACCAGCCTCGAACTCGAACGGATGATCAATGCCGGCGGCCCGACCGGAGGGAAGATCCGGCGCCTGAGCGATGGCAGGGAACCGCAGTCCATTGTCTTTATCCAGTGCGTGGGCTCCCGCGACGTGACCATCGGGTGTCCTTCGTGCTCCTGTGTCTGCTGCATGCAGGCCTTAAAGAACGCGATCCTGATCAAGGAGAAGCACAGGGAGACGGACGTCACCATCTGTTACATGGATATCCGGGCGTACGGCAAGGGGTACGAGGAATACTTCGAGCGGGCGAAGTCGCTGGGGGTCCGGTTCCTCCGGGGCATGCCCTCGGATGTGATCCCTGACGCAAAAGAGAGCGGCATGATCCTCCAGGTCGAGAACTCCGAGACGGGAGAAGTCCAGGTCCTCCACCCGGACCTCGTGGTCCTCTCGGTTGGCATCCGTCCTGCCGAGGCCGGGCCGGCCCTTGCGGAGAAATTGGGGATCACCTGCGAAGAGAACGGGTTTATCCGGCCGGTGAACGACGCCGTTGATACGATAACAACGCTCCGGCCGGGGATCTACGTGGCCGGGACAGCAACGGCTCCCCGGGATATTCCGGATAGTGTGGCCTCAGGCCAGGCTGCGGCAATGCGGGCATGGATCAACACAATCAGGGTGGGGCAGTAAGTGGACACCTCGCCAACGCTCTGGTGGGACAGCGGGAAAGACTGTCTCTGCTATATCGAGCAGACGCTCCTGCCGGGGGAGTACACAATTGTCGAGTGCCGGAGCATCGACCGGCTCGCAACCGCCATCCGGCGCCTGGAGATCCGGGGCGCACCCGCGCTCGGGGT
>NZ_PIZH01000213.1 GCF_002835825.1 Methanoregula sp.
GGCCCAGTCCCCCAGCTGGCTTAAGGGAATGAAAATGCCGCTGACAAAGATAAGCGGGAGCCGGACCAGGTTCGAGAACATCATGATATTGGACGGGGTGTCCGTAGCCGGTGATGAGAGCAGGGTGCCAAGAGCGGCAAATGCGAATGACCCGAGAAGGAGGGCTGCAATGAGCGCCACCGGGTCTGTAAGGGGCAGGTGCAGGAGATACGAGCCGACCAGCCAGACAAGGCTTGTTATGATAAAACCGAAAACAGCGCCCGAGAGGATATCGCCAAGGATGATACTCCCGATGACAACCGGAAGCGAGACGAGCCGCTCGTACGTTTTCTCCCGTTTCTCCCATGGGGTGATGAGCGGGCCGGTGGACGATGCGGAGAAGAAGAGCATCATACCCAGGAACCCCGGGAAGAAGAGGACCAGATCGAGGTCCCGCCCGATGAAAAAGGTCAGGAACATGATGAACGGGAACAGGAGCCCGAAGATAACAACGGATCCCTTGTAATAGTAGATCCGCATGTTCTTCTCGGTCACCATCAGGACGCTCCAGATAAACCGGGGGATGTTCATGAAGCACCTGCCGTCATCTCGATGAAGGCCTGCTCAAGGGAGGGAGTGGACGTGGCAACCGAGAGGATCTTCAGGTTGTTCTGTTCCGCAATCCGTGCAAGATCCTTTATCGCACGGTCGGTATCTTCTGCATACACCCGCCACTTGTCGCCGTGGGGTTCTGCCCGGGTTATCCCCTCTGCAACGAGCATATTTTCGGAAATGTTCTGGGCGAAGGAGACCTCAAGGTAACCTGACGTATCATACTCCTTCCGGATTGTCTCCGGGCTGCCGGTGCCGATGATCTTCCCTTTATGGATGACGCTAATCCTTGAACACAGGGTGTTTGCCTCCTCGATATTATGGGTCGTGATGAGGACCGTGCTCCCGTTCTCGTTCATGTGATGGACCGTATCGATGACCAGCCGGCGGCTGAGGACGTCGAGACCGGTGGTCGGCTCGTCAAGGAAGAGGACCGGGGGAGAGTGCACGATGGCACAGGCAATACTGATCCTCTGCCGCATCCCCTTGGAGAATGTCCTCACAAGGTCGTCTTTGCGATCTTCCAGCCCGAGGCGTGCGAGGATCTCCTGAGATTTTTCTTCCCGGCTTTTCCGGTCCATACCATAACACTTCGCCGTCCAGAGGACATTCTTCTCTGCTGTGAGATCGGCATAAACCGTCCCGTTCTCCGGGATAACTCCCATGTGCATCTTGGCTTCGAGCGGCTCTTTTAGAATATCCGTACCGCAGATCCTAACCGTCCCGGCATCCGGGATCAGGACCCCGGTCAGCATCCGGATCGTCGTCGTCTTCCCGGCACCATTCTGCCCGAGGAACCCGAAGATCTCGCCCTTTTTCACGCAAAGGCTTACGTTGTCTACAGCAACGACCGGCCCAAACGCCTTCTTCAGGCTCCGTGCCTCGATGACGTCCATTCGTATCAAACCTTATTCATGCACGAGTGAACATCACTGGAATTACCAGCGATTGTCTCCCTGTTCACACCAGCGCACGTTACCATTATTAACGGACAGAAGACAGATCCACATCCGAGTAGAGATCCCCGTGATGGAGAGCTCATGTCGGGACGGCCCCCGAATACTGCGTCTTCACGCGCTCGAGGAAACCGAACCGATCATACAGGGTCCCCTTTCCCTTCTCAATCCAGAGGGTCTCTTCGCACATCACGCTCATCACATCCGGGTCATGGGAGATGAATACGTACGAAACCCCGGTCTCTTTCTGGAGATCCTGCATCAGGCGCAGGACCTGGGCTTGGACAGAGACATCGAGCATCGAAGTCGGCTCATCCGCCACAACAATTTTTGGCTTGAGCGAGAAGATCCGGGAGAGGACTGCCCGCTGGACCTCGCCTCCCGAGAGCTGGTGAGGATACCGGGCAAGGTGCTCATCCCGCAGGCCGACCCTCCGGATAAGGGGGGCGATCTCCCTGAGGGCCTCTTCCATGCCGATACCCCGATGGACCATGAGCGGTTCGGCTACACTATCGGCAAGGGTCATCCGCGGGTTGAGGGATACCTCCGGGTGCTGGAAGATCATCTGGAATGATGGACGGAGTTCCCGTAATTTCCCCGGTCTCATGCGTGCGAGATCCTGTCCCTGCATCAGGATATGGCCGGAACTGGGCTCTTCAATGCGCATGATGCAACGCCCGAGCGTTGTCTTTCCCGATCCGCTCTGGCCAAAGAGCCCGATTGTCTTCCCGCTGCCAACTTCAAACGAGATCCCGGAGAAGATATCCCCATGGCCGTATGACTTGGATAGCCCGGTCAGCTGCAGGACGGGTGATGGCACCGCACACCTCCGATCAGGGGCTCCTGGTTAAGATCCGGATGTATCATTTTGCATACTTCGGAGTGACAGGAACAACGGTCTGCAAAGCAACAGCCCTCGGGAATTGCCATGAGGCTCGGACTCTGGCCCTCGAGCGGGACAAGCCCGTTCTTTGGAATGGCTCTCATCAATGCCTGTGTGTAGGGATGGCGGGGACGCGCGAAGATCTGCGTTGCAGGTCCGACTTCGACAATCTCACCGGCATACAGGACCGCAATCCAATCGCAGAGATGCTCGGCGAGGTAGAGGTCATGCGTGATAAGTAGAAGGGACGCATTATCCCGAGTTTTAATACCTGACAATACCCGGGCGGTTGTTTCCCGTGCCTGGTAGTCCAGCCCCTTAGTCGGTTCATCAGCAATAATCAGGTGGGAATTTTCGGCGATCGCAATACTGGTTGTGAGCCGCTGCCGCATCCCGCCGGAGAGTTGATGAGGATACTCCTTTGCGATCTGGTCGGAGGGAATTAATCCTACCGTTACCAGCAGATCGCAGGCTTTCTCCCAAGCGGTTTTTTTCTCCATCCCCCGTTCGATAAAGATCTCGCCAATCTGCGAACCGTTCCTGACCAGCGGATCAAGGGAACCGGACGGGTTTTGCGGGACAAGAGAGATCGAACGTCCACGGAGGGCATGCATGGCATCATCCTGGAGCGTGGTAAGTTCCTGCCCGTTAAAAGCGATCGTACCAGTGATGCTGGCACTGGTGGGGAGAAGCCGGATGATCGCCTGTCCGATCACGGATTTCCCAGAACCGGTCTCTCCTACAAGACCTAATACCTCACCGGATTTCATGGAGAAAGATACATCGCGCGAGGCATGAACGGTACCTTCACCCGTTGGGAACCGGACATTAAGGTTCTGAACAGACAGGAGCGTCATCCGATATTCACCTGGTCTTTATGGACGTCGAGGATATCCCGCAGGCCTTCTCCGAGATAGTTGAAGATCAGGACAACAAACGTTATGGCAAGGCCCGGAACGATAACGTTCAGCGGTGCCGTACGCAGGAATTCCTTACCTGCCCCTATCATGGATCCCCATTCCGGTATGCCCGGGGGGATGCCAAGCCCAAGGAAACTCAGGCCGGCAACCGAGAGGATGACATGACCGATGTCAAGCGTTGCAAGGATCACAACCGGCATGATGGCATTGGGGAAGAGGTGCCGAATGATGATACGGCGGTCCGGCAGGCCGGCGGTGCGGGCGCTCTGGACATATTCCAGTTTTTTTATGGATATAACCTGGCCACGCATCAGCCGTGCATAGATCGCCCACTGGGATATCGTGATCGCGACAATCATGTTCAGCACCCCGGCACCCATGAATGCCAGGAGGGCGAGGGCAAAGATGATTCCGGGAAATGCAAGGAGTAAGTCGACACAGCGTGACAGGATTGCATCGATTATCCCGCCATAATACCCTGCCAGGCAGCCGATTATTGTCCCGAACAAAAGGGCGATGGCCACGGAAACTGATGCAATAAACAGCGAGGTTCGGGCGCCCCAGATAGTGAGACTGAAAAGGTCCCTTCCCAAAAAGTCGGTGCCGAATAAATGCTCCGATGAGATTCCCAGGTTCTTGTCCTTAACGGAAATTGCCTCGGGATCATAGGGAGAGATAACCGGTG
>NZ_PIZH01000004.1 GCF_002835825.1 Methanoregula sp.
GATGTACACCGCGAAATTTGTCTATGAAGACAACGACAGGAACCGGGTCGGGGCCGGGCAGGAGATGTACAACTCTGTTGAAGGATATCGGTACGGGATTGCCGCAGTCCTTTCCAACATGGCAAATTTCTCAGCGCATTGCGGAAAGGCCCGGCACATCCCGGATTCAGACCTCTTCTCGGTCATCCTGAAGTGTCACGATCCCTGCGGTGAGATCTATTTCCTTGCACTTGCCCGCGACCGGCTGACCGTAGCCTCGTACGAAGACGATGCCATACGGGAGAAGATTAGTGCGTGGACAGACACCGTTGCGGCGCTGCGCTGATATCGGGTAGTGCTCTCAATCTGGTGCGAAAGGTGCAGGGGAACAACCCGATAGGCGGGTTGTTCCACATCCTGAAGATAAAACCGGCTTAAAAAGATTATCCGTTCAATACCCGCCCATACCCGGGGGCATGCCGCCCATACCACCCATACTGCCGGGGGGCATCCCGCCGGCCGGCCCGGCTGATTTCTGGGCTGCGATGATATCGTCGATGCGGAGGATCATGACGGCTGCCTCTGTGGCGCTTGAGATCGCCTGCGTCTTCACGCGAAGCGGCTCGACAACGCCGGCCTTCAGCATGTCGGCCGGTTTCTTGGCATCTGCGTCGAGCCCCACCGTCTTCTTCCCGGACTGGTGAGCCGAGCGCAGCGCTACAAGGACGTTGATCGCATCAGCCCCGGCATTCTCGGCAAGGGTCCGCGGGATGATCTCCACTGCTGCGGCAAATGCCTCGATGGCGAGCTGGGCCCGGCCGCCGACCGTTGCTGCATGTTCGCGGAGCTGGAGCGAGAGCTCGACTTCGGGGGCGCCGCCACCGGCAACGACCTTCTTCCCTGCGACAACAACCGAGACGACCATCAGGGCGTCGTGGATGGCGCGTTCGAGTTCATCGACAACGTGCACCGTGCCGCCCCGGACAACGATCGAGACTGCTTTGGGGTTCTTACACTTCGAGATATAGATCATCTCGTCGCCCGAGACCTTCTTCTCCTCCACGAGGCCGGCCGACCCGAGGTCGTTTTTCGTAATGGCATCAAGGCTCGTCACGAGGGTTGCCCCGGTTGCCCGGGCCAGGTTCTCGCTGTCACTCTTCTTGACCCGGCGGACGGCAAAGATGCCGGCCTTTGCCAGGTAGTGCTGGGCAAGATCGTCGATCCCCTTCTGGCAGAAGAGGACCGTTGCGCCGCTCTTTACCACCTTGTCCACCATGACACGGACCATGTGCTCCTCCTCATCGAGGAATGCTGCGGCCTGCCCGGGAGTGGAGATGTTGATCTTCGCGTTCACCTCGGTCTTCTTGAATTCCAGCGCTGCGTTGAGGATCAGGATCTTTGCATTGGTCACGGACTTGGGCATGGTCGAATTGACCCGTTCCTTGTCGATGACCATCCCTTCGACGAGGGTTGTGTCGTCAACTGCGCCGCCGACCTTTTTTGCAACATTGATGTGGGCAAGGTCGGCTTTCCCGTCTGCGTCCGCGACAGAGGATACCGCTTTCACGATGATATCGCTGAGCAGGTCCTTCCTTACTTCCGCGTTCTTGCCGCTTAAGGCAGTAATGGAGATCTTTTTCAGCATGGCGGTATCGGTGGGTTTTACCGCGATGGCAATGCTGTCAAGGATAGAAAGCGCCTTCTCCGCGGCCATCTGGTACCCTTCCGCGATCACGGTCGGGTGCACGCCCTGGGCAACCAGCCCTTCAGCGCTCTTCAGCAGTTCGCCGGCAATGACAACGGAGGACGTTGTCCCGTCGCCGACCTCATCGTCCTGGGTCTTTGCCACTTCCACGATCATCTTTGCTGCCGGGTGCTCGATATCCATTTCCTTTAAGATCGTCACCCCGTCGTTCGTGATCGTGATGTCCCCGATGCCGTCGATGAGCATCTTGTCCATCCCCTTGGGACCGAGCGTTGAGCGGACCGCCGCTGCAACGGCCTTTGCCGCTGCAAAGTTGCTGTTCTGCGCTTCCTCTCCCCGGTTCCGGGTAGTTCCTTCTTTCATGATAATAATGGGTTGTCCCCCAAGTTGTTGCGACATGATTATACCTCGTTTTTCCGCGGGCGTGCAAACGGACCGTTATCACCGCTGTGCGGACATCATCTCCAGGAAAATTAAACGTCATCAGCCCGTATCCGGGCGACTGATGGTGGACCTTGTCACCAGATGATAAAAAAGATGGGCCGCCATCGTGTTTATGTGTATCCCTTTTTAGGGAGCAGCAGGGCCCGTTCCTACGAGGGTACGGTTGCCATGGACATCCGGTTCCGGTGTCCCCCGCGGAAGCGGCCCGGTCCGCCAGCTCAGAAAGGAGTTAAATGCTTCCGTTGTATCATCACACATGACACAGGGCAGAAAGAAAGCGGGGCGGGATGAGCCCGAAGACCCGCTCCATGGCGGCACTGTTACCGGGGGGGAAACCCGCGACACTCACGGCGGGATCGATGCCATCCGTCTCCTCCAGCGGGTCACCGGCGGGGTTGCACTCCTCATCCTGGCCTGGTTCGTCCTCCATTCGGTCCTGAAGGTAATCTAACGAGGGATTCCGCAATCCTTTTCAATCACCCGAAAATAGTTATTCAGTGACAGAAGCATTCTGTTCACAGGACTGCCCCATGCACCCTTCCAGGCGTCGGAACCGGACCCTTTTTACCAGGATCCTCGATCTTCTTGCATCGGACCCGGGCATCGTTGCCGTTACCCTCCTGACTATCATCTGCATTTATTTCATCGATACCATCACCCCGCTGGGAGAGCCGGTCTGGCTCCTCTATCTCATTCCCCTTATCCTCTCGTACTGGTCCTCCCGGCTCTATGCCATCCCCGCGGTCTCTCTTGTCACCCTGTTCTTCCTCATCGGGGGTTTTCTCCTCTCGCCCGAGGGAATTCCCGTTACCCAGGCAATCCTCAACAGGTTTACCTTCTTCCTTACCTTCATCTGCGCTGCGATCATCCTCTGGATAATCCGTCGCCGGCAGATTACCGGGAGCACGATTTTCTGAACCTTGGGAATATCCGGCATGAGGCCGGTGATCCTTTCCCATACCGGGAGCGCTCACTGCATCCAGTGCCGGTATTCGTTTTCCTCCTTCATGTCCTCCCAGAGCCATACCATCCGGTCAAGGAACCAGAGTTTTCCGCAATAGACAAGGGCCATCCCGAAAACGATCGGCCAGACGTCGAAAACGAGGACTCCCCAGAAGACAAAGAGCATCCCGGCGCCCGAGACCATGGACAGGAGGTTCGGGACAGTACGATGGCGGGCCGGCACGGGTACGGCATCGCGGTTCAGCCAGACCCGCTCCCCGAAGACCGCCTTCGAGGCCCAGTGGTCGAACGTGGCGGGCTCGCTGAAGATCCGGGGGTTCAGCCAGGTCCACAGGAGGGCAAGGGCAACCGACACCACCGCCCACCAGCCAAGCCAGAGCCGGCTGAAGAATGCAAGCACGAGGAGGGGGAGGACGGTGTTGCGCAGGGCAACACTCCACGGGCTGGCATGCCGGCGCCATGCGGTATCGTCAAGGGCAAACGCCTTTGCAAGGGTTCGTTCGATGGTCATCCACTACCCGGTGCGTAGGGGAACCTCATTATCTTCTCTATCCGTATCTCCCGCCCGAGGTCACCTGCGGACCTTGTCGATAATCAGGGCGATTGCCAGGATTCCGGCAATGAAGGTAACAAGTCCTCCCGTCTGGAGCCAGGCATTAAGGTAATGGGCACCGGCGATGTAGGTTGCATCCGGGATCTCGAATCCCGCGACGAGGTGTACGCCGATGGTGAGGAGAAGGGCAGCCGGGATCACGTACTTGCAGAGCGGGAAGACAACCCTGCTCATGAGAAACGACTGTTTTGTCTCGGACTCGAAGACTTCCCGTGGCAGGAACCAGGTGAACGCTATCGCCAGGATGGCAGCAGACAGGTGGAGCCCGATCGTCCCTATTGTCTCGTCCATGAGGTCGAGCACGGGAATGCCGAAGAGGGAAAGGCGGGCTGCGCTGTAGCTGAGGGCCGGAAGCAGGCTGATGAGGAGAAGGGCCGCGGTTACGACCGCAGCGGTCTTCTGCCGGGTCCACAGAAGCGCTTCCTGCACAGCCGCAACGCTGACCTCCAGCATGGAGACAGCAGATGTGAATGCCGCAAAGAAGAGGACAATGAAGAAGCCCATGGCAATGATGTTCCCGTACGGCATGAGGGAAAAGGCAAGAGGCAGGGTGGTGAACGCAAGTTCCGTTCCCGCGGATGGGGAGAGGCCAAACGAGAAGACGACCGGGAAGATGACGAGGGCGGCAAGGAGGGCGACGCCAAGATCGGCAACCGCGATGATGAGCGATGACCGGGCAATGTCCTGCTGCCGGTCCATGTACGAGCCGTAGGTGAGCAGGATCCCCTCCCCTACGGAGAGCGAGAAAAAGGCCTGGCCGAACGCCGCCACCCAGAGGCCGGGACGGGTCAGGGCCGAGAAGTCCGGGGTGAAGACAAAGACCAGCCCCTCAGCGAACCCCGATAGGGTCATACAGTACAGCACCAGGATCGCAAGCACGATGATGATGACGGGGACCATCAGCACCGTGATCCGCTCGATCCCCTGCCGTATCCCGAGAGCGACAATGATCCCGGTCAGGACCACGGCGATCATCCCAAAGAGGACGGGCAGGAACGAACCGGAAAATGCGGAGAACGGTTCCGTGCTGCCAGTGGCGGAGAAGGCCGTGTAGGCAAGTGTCCAGCCGGTGATGACAAGGTAGTAGCTCAAAATCAGGAAGATGACTGCGCAGACGAGCCAGCCGAGCGCACGGAACGAGGGGCGGACCGACGCAAAGGCGCTGACAACGGTGCCCCGGAAGTGCCGGCCGGCCGAGATCTCCAGGATCATGAGCGGGAGCGCAAAGACAAAGACCGCGACAAGGTAGGGGATGAGGTATGCCCCGCCCCCGTTCTGCCCGATGACGGACGGGAACCGCCAGATGTTGCCGATCCCCACCGCTGCACCGATGGCTGCAAGGATGAAGATCGCATGCGATGACCAGCGTTCCTGGATGGGTGCGCTCATGATCTTTCCCGTTCCTCCTTTGGGGGTTTCGCCGGTCCCCAGGTAAAACCGGATCCCCACGGCCATCCACCTTCCGGGGGCTCGGGCTCTTCCGGTACTGCCTCCATCTCCCCCGTGATGATGCGGCGGACGGCCGGCGCTGCCTCCGGCGTCGTGAGGATGAGGAGGGTGTCTTTGTCTTCAATCACCGTTGCCCCCCGGGGCGAGAACTGCTCGCTGCCCTTTGCGATCAAGATGATCAGCGTGCCGGCCGGCAGGCCGATGTTCACGATCTGCTTACCGGAAGCCGGCGAGCCGTGAGGGACCACAAGCTCGAAGAGTTCGCTCCGGGAATTCTCCGGAGAATCCAGTTCCAGCCCGAACCGCGAACGGGAGGGGAGGGGGGCGGAAAGGCCGAGATGTTTTGCCACAAAGGGGATCGATGTCCCGTGCAGGAGAGCCGACGCTATCACCGAGAAGAAGACGAGGTTGAAAAAGACATGCGCCTGCGGCACGCCGGCAATGAGCGGGAAGGTGGCAAGCACGATGGGGGCCGCGCCCCGGAGCCCTACCCACGAGATCATCAGCTTCTCGCTCATCTTCATCTTCCACGGGATGAGGGAGACGTACACGGCAATGGGCCGGGCAACAAAAATCAGGACAATGGAGATGATGATGCCCGGGACGAGCACGGGCAACAGCTCGGAGGGGAAGACAAAGAGCCCGAGCGCGAGAAAGAGGGTGATCTGCATCAGCCACGCGATTCCCTCGTGGAACCGGATCAGGCTCTTCCGGTGGACGATGGCGCTGTTGCCGATGACAAGGCCGGCAATGTAGGCGGCAAGGAACCCGTTGCCCCCAAGAAGCGAGGTGAGACTGTACGCGAGCACCGCCGAGGCAAGGGTGATGACGGCATACAGTCCTTCGTATTCCAGTTTCACGCTGTTGATCAGCCAGGCAATGCCTTTTCCCATACCATAGCCGAAGAGACCGCCGACTGCCATCTGCTGGACGAAGAGCGGCACGAGCGAGAAGAACGAGGTCTCGGGCTGCATGAGGAGCGTGATCGCCCCGATGGTCAGGAAGATCGCCATGGGGTCGTTGCTCCCCGATTCGAACTCGAGGAGCGGGCGCAGATCACCTTTCAGGCTTGCCCGGCGCGAGCGGAGGATCGAGAAGACAGCCGCCGCATCTGTCGAGGAGATGATGGCCCCGAGCAGGAAGCCCTCAAGCGGGGTGAACCCGAGCAGGAGGACTGCTGCCAGGCTGACGACCAGTGCCGTTAAGAGGACGCCCACGGTGGAGAGCGCAAGTCCGCGCCGGAAAATGGGCTGCACTTCAGTCCACCGGGTATCGAGACCTCCCGAGAAGAGGATAAGGGCAAGGCCGACAACGCCGATGCTCTGCGCCAGGAACGGGTCGTTGAAGTAGATCCTCCCGGGGCCCTCGGAACCGGCAAGCATGCCGACAAAGATGAAGATCAACAGGGCGGGAAGGCCGAGCCTCCCCGAGACCTTATTTGCGATGATGCTGAGCAGGATAAGGACTGCTGCCCCGGCAAGGAGGTATTCGATCGCTATCATAATCGTCCTTCACCCGGCCCGGGTCTGCCTGATATGCCCTGGTTTCCCCTGCCGCAGGAACCGTCATTTCCGGTCATTCGCGCCGTATTCCCCACTATTCCTTTGTCTGTCGCATCCGGATATCAATCTGCCGGAACGGTATCTCGATGCCCCCGGCCCTGAACCTCTTCAGGATCTCCCGGTTGATCCAGTCTTCTGTCTCCCACTGCTGGCTGTACTCGTTAATCCAGAGCGTGAGCTGCCCGTTCAGGCCGGACTCCCCGAATTCGCGGAGAAAGACCGCGGGTGCGGGTTCAGGAAGGACCCACGGCGTCTTCTCCATAGCGTCCCGGGCAATGGCAAGGAGGATCTCCGTGACCTTATCCATATCCGTCCCGTAGGCAACGGAGAACGGGATCCGGACTTTCAGGGTGGTGTCGGGCATGGAGTAATTGATCACGACATTCGAGGTGACCTTGGAGTTGGGGATAGTGACGATCTGGCTGTCCATGGTCCGGATCCGGGTGCTCCGTGCGCCAAGGCCCACAACATCGCCAAAGAACGTATCGATCCGGACCCGGTCGCCCAGCCGGAAGGGCTTGTCGGTGGCAATGACAATGCCGGCAAAGAAGTTGCCGATGATGTCCTGTGCCGCAAGCGCAACAGCAATCCCGGCTATCCCGGCGGCCGCAAGGAGCGCGGTGATATCGATCTCGAAGATGTGCAAGAGGATGAGGAATACGGCAAACCAGATGACATATTTCACCACGATGAGGAGAATGTGGATGATCCGGTCAAGGTCGGCCTCTGTCCGCTCCGCAAGCAGGGTCCCGTACGTCCTGATAAGGGTGGTGAAGAAGACAGAGAGTGCCCAGGCTGCAAGGAGGATGAAGATCGCGTTGATGATCTGCCCGGTGCTGAACCTGCCAAGATTTTCCGGGACCAGCCCGGACTGGGTCACCGCGATATAGATGGAGAGGAGGACGATCCAGATGACAAGGGGGGTGCCCACCGCCATCAGGATGATATCGTCAAGGTGCGTTGTGGTCTGCTCTGCCTTCTTCTTCAGCCACCAGATGATGCCCCAGGCTATGCCTGCGATGATGAAACCGAGGGCAACCGTGATGGCCGCGTAGATGAGATCTTCGATCATTCACGCACACTTCCGCACGTATCGTCTCTTTTCCCGATTACTTTTCAAACTATCCTTCTCATCACAGCGTTTTATACCAGACATTCATGCATTCTAAGGATCCGCAGATATTGGTGTTGTTGGGGAGCATTCCCCCGAACCGGTATCCCGCTCCGGCAAACGTGTTGTTCATCGGATGGGATAGTGCACGGGCTATGGTAAAGGCGAGGAGGATTCCCTCGTTTCTGAGTTCCGTCTCCATGGTACGAAGGAGAACAGCGGCGAGCCCCCTCCCCCGGAAAAGTGCAGCAGTGGCAAAATCTGTCACTTCCGCGTTTTTGTTCTCGCCATCAACCTCACAGGAAGCCACTGCTGCCAGCACAGAATCTTTCCTGATAAGGTAATACCGGATATGCTCCTCCATAGTCTTTTTGAGGTATTCCGGGTCCAGGATCGGGAAGGGATAGGTCCGAAAGACCGTAGAGAACAGTGCCGCAATCTCCTCTGCATCGTCAGGATTGGCACACATGAGCGAGAACCCCTCGGGCAGGCTGTGCGACGCACACTCCCCGGCATGGTCGCCTGCTGAAGACAGCACATCCGTAAGACGGGTCTGGTCACGGATCACCCTGCGCTCCGGGTCCGGGTATTTCCCCATGAACACGGCCGGTTCTTTCCCCTGGAAGAACGACGGCACGGTAGCTTCTGTGATATACCCGTTATCGGCAAAGATTTCCGCCGCTGATTCTGGTACCTTGACAAAAATCTTAGAATACCCTTCCTTTCCGGCCAGTTCATCGGCATACCGGATGATGTCCGGAATATCTTCCGGGGCAAGGTGCATCACGTAGATACGGTTGTTGAGATGACCGTGCTGGATACGGCTTTTCCCATGGCGGACAACCGTGTCATACCGGTTCATCCTGCCTCCGTTCAACACGATCTGTGTTCTCGGGAATCAGGGTCGTGGTCTCATCGTAGTCGGCAAGGAGTTTTGCAACCCCGACAACTTTTGATTCATCCGCACGGTTGATATTCAGCTGGAGCTTGCAGGAATTGCAGTTGCCATCGCAGAAGATACGGTCATAATTCGCCGGCTCCTGGTACGTGCAGATCATCCCTTCGTAATTGCGTAAGACGACCTTGTGAACCGACCAGGTCAGCAGGTAATTCGGGAAGACCGGGATCTTGCCCCCGCCACCCGGTGCATCGATTACATAGCGCGGGACGGCAAACCCGCTCGTGTGACCTATCAGGTTCTCCATGATCTCGATGCCCTTGGATACCGGTGTGCGGAAATGGCTGATGCCTTCCGAGAGATCGCACTGGTAGAGATAGTACGGGCGGATACGGTTGCGGACAAGCTGGTGGACGAGTTCTTTCATGATCCGCGGGCAGTCGTTGATACCGGCCAGAAGGACCGACTGGTTCCCGAGCGGGATACCGGCATCGGCGAGTTTGGCCACGGCCGCCTGTGCGGATGCGGTCATCTCCTTGGGGTGGTTGAACTGTGTATTGAGCCAGAGAGGATGATGCTTTTTTAACACGCCGACCAGTTCATCGGTAATACGGAACGGTAAAACCACTGGCACCCGCGATCCGATGCGGATCACTTCCACATGGGGAATGGAACGAAGCCCGGTTAAGATCCAGTCCAGGTAGTCATCGCTCAGCATCAGCGGGTCTCCACCGGACAGGAGAACATCGCGGATCTGCGGATTGTTCCGGATGTAATCAATCCCTTCCTGTATCATCGCGCGATCCGGGATCGAGTCTGCGTCACCGACCTTGCGTTTCCGGGTGCAGTGCCGGCAATACATGGCACAGGTATTGCTGACAAGGAAGAGGACCCGGTCCGGATACCGGTGGGTGATGCAGTCGCACGGGCTGTCTTTATCCTCTGCCAGCGGGTCTGAAAGTTCATAATTCTCCACAATCAGTTCGGAGGGAGAGGGAAACGCCTGCCGGAAAATGGGATCGTTTTTGTAATCGTTCACATCGATGAGCGAGAGGTAATACGGCGTGATGCTGAGCGGAAACCGTTCAATGGTCTTTTTGAGTTGTTCCCGTTCCTCCGGTGAGAATGTTATCCCAAGGAGTTGCTGGAATGTTTTGATATCCCTGACCCGGTGCCGGACCTGCCAGCGCCAGTCCCTCCAGTACTCCGGCGTATGCTCCGGTTCGGGGCTCTTCTGGATCAGGTCCGGATCGCTGCCTGACTCTGCACCCTGGGTATGTCCTTTCAGGATCGAGACGAGGTCCTTTACCGTATTTCTCATCTCTCCCCTCAGGTTCAGGAAACGGCGTGCGGGATCAAGGGGGGGAAGCTCCCCCCGATCCTGTTTTGGGGTGCCTGATGCGTTACTCATGATGAATGGTTACCATCAGAAGAGCCACATTTTCCGGGGCTCAAAGTCCGTGAGCGCATGCCGGTAATCGTCGAACCACCGTGCCACGGGGTTTGCCTTGAAGACCATGAATTTTCCGATGTTTGCCGGGTCGGCGGCCTGGTGGTACCGCATGAAGACATGCTTTGTTGTTTTGCCGACAAATTCGATCTTGCCGGTTGCATGCGACATGACGAACCGGGCCCGCTTTGCAAGCCCCGAACAGGCCTGCCAGGACTTCTGGAGGATCTCGTAGGACTGCTCTACGGGCACCTGGAAGATATGGTTCCCGATAGACGGCCGGCACTGGAAGACATAATACGGGGAGATGCCGGCAAACGATACCTTCCGGAAGAGTGCGGTGAGCGTGTCCGGGTTGTTATTGATGCCATTCAGGATGGGGGTCTGGTTGACAACGGCAACGCCGGCCTTTCGGAGGGCGTCGGCAGCCTGCATCGAGACCTCGGTAAGCTCGCGGGGGTGGTTGAAGTGCGCCATCACGTAGATCCGTTTCTCCGGTGTGCTGAAGCGCGAGAGGACCAGGAGGAGTTCGGGGTCATTGAGAATCCGGTACGGGTTATACGCGAGCAGCTTGCTCCCGATCCGGATGATATTGACGTGGGGGATCTCCCGGAGTTCGCGGAGCACGGATTCAAGCCTCCGCGTCTCCAGCATGAGGGGGTCGCCCCCGCTTAAGAGGACGTTTGTGATCTCCTTGTGCTCGCGGATATAGTCAAGGGAGCCGGAGATGTCCTTTACCGTCTCGCGTTCGCAGGACATGAAGAGCCGTTTCCGGAAACAGAAGCGGCAGATGCCGCCACAGACATCGGTGAGGAGAAGAAGGCCGGTCTGGTCATACTTGTGCTGGAGGCCGGGTTTTCTGGTATAGTCCCGCTCGCACGAGGGGTCGCTTGACCCGCAGCCGGTAAGTTCGGATGCATCGGGGATCACGATCCTCCGGAGAGGGTCGTGGCGGTCCTTCCAGTCGATTAAGGAGAGGTAGTATTCGTTGGCCCGGAACGGGAACTTGTCCGTCACGGTCTCCATCATCTCCCGCTCTTTTAGGGCAAGCCCGACATGATTGTCGAGTTCGTCTACGGTAGTAAGGTATCTGGGGTTCACTGGTATCACCTCGATTCTGGTGGTTGTCTCTGTCCGTCAGAGGACAGGGGCGAGCAGTGCGGAAATTGTTCGCATCATGAACAGGAATGGAATGTACCTGGATGCACTACTCAGTAAACGTCCTTTATGGACCCTATCCTTTAAACCCTTTTTGTAAGTCCCAAAAGAAGGGGATAGAAGGAGAGAAAAGAGAGATGCCGGAATGCTGCCCGTAGCGGGGCTGGCTCACTCGGTGACCGGGATCAGTTTTCCTTTGACCTTCTCCTCTATTCCCAGCTGCAGCATCTCGATGACATTGGTCACCACGCCCCGTACCTGGTGGACGAGAAGCTCATCGTTCCGGAAGAACTCGTGGTCGGTCCTGCTGTTGAACTGCGACCCGTGCGTCCGGAAACCGATACCGAAGGGGGCAGGGATATAGCCCATCTGCTCGAAGTTCAGCCAGATGTCCAGTGCGGTCTTGATTGCCCCGTCCTCGTGACCGTTGACCAGGATACCGGCAATCTTCCCCTCGGTCAGGCCGGGCTTCCCGAGATGGTAGAGGTTCTCCATGCAGGTGGTTCGGTCAAGGAACGTCTTGAACCGTGCCGAAGTGCTGTTCCAGTTAATCGGGGAGGCAACGACCACTGCTTTCGATGCCGCAAGCATCTGGTGAAACGCCGGCATGTCGTCATTCTTGTTCCGGCAGGGATAGGTGCAGGACTCGGCCCGGACTGCATAGCAGCACCAGCAGTAATCGATGTGGTGCTCCACGATATTGAAGCGGCGAAACGAGATCCCCCGTTCCCGCAGGACACCTTCGGCAAGGTCCGCCATGAAACCGGTATTGCCGGCCCGGTGTGTGCTGCCATTGATAAGAAGGACATCGAAGGGCTCACCATCATAGGTGAGCTGCGTCCTTTCTCTATCCTCCAGGAATTCCGCGGACGGGCTGTGGCAGACCGGGCAGCCTTTGGGCGGGTGTTCTCCGGTGAACGTAAATCCGCAGACGGCACACCGCCAGGTTATCTTCTGTTTCAACTCCCCTGCAGGGGCATCCGTATTCTCGATCGCTGGCATGGATCAACACTTCCTGTTCCGGGTCTGGTTATGATCCTTTTTGCAGCCCGGATGCTAAAATCATGTCTGTTCCCTGCCTGGCTAAAGGTGCGGGATGCGGGGGCAGGAACACAAACGAACGGGAAGGCGGATCATTGCCCGCCCGGCGGATTTTCCGCCCCTTCCTGACCGGGGGGAGGGGCAGGAGCCGGTTGTGGCGTCTCCTTGATCCACAGGGTCCGCTGCGGGAACGGTATCGACATCCCCTCCTTCTCAAGCGCCGTCTTGATCTTCAGGAGCATCTCGGTCCGGACCGACCACCATTCGCGGGACGGTGCCCAGATCCGGACCATGATGATGACGGCATTGTCCCCCAGTTCGTCGACATAAACTGATGGAGACGGGTTCCTGAGAACGAACGGGTGGGCGTCAAGGAGCTCATGGATAACGCGGATTGCCTTTTCGGCATCGTCGCTGTACCGGACGCCGACCCGGTACTCGAACCGCCGTGCAACGTTGGCGACATAATTGGTGATCTCCGAGTTGAAGACGGTCTCATTCGGGATCCGGACATAGATACCTTCGAAGGTCTTGATGGTGGTCGAAAGGATCCTGATATCCTCGATGGTGCCTGCAGTGTCGCCGATCTTGACCGTGTCACCCATCGTGACCGGCCGTTCGATGATGAGGAACACACCCGACCCGATACTCGTGACGAGACGCTGGCTTGCAAACCCGATAATTACACCGGCGGCACCGCCAATCAGGAGGAGTTCGGCAAAGTCCACGTGGAAACTCGGGAGGCTGATGAAGATGCCGATGAGGACGATGATCACCTGTACGATCCGGATGATCTTCTCGAGCTCGTCCTTCTTTACCCGGTCGGCCAGATTCTTTTTTAAGTGGGAGCCGACGATTTTTGCGACAAGGAACGATATCGCGACGATGATGCAGAAGACCACCAGGTCAAAGACGGTGATCTGGCCGGCGACCGGCGACTGCATGAACGCAAAAAAGCTCTCCATCGTCAACTCACCCCGTGCTCCATCAGGAACCCTTTGGTCTCGGCGGCAAGGAGACGGAGCCGGCTCGCCGTAATGACCTGGATCGCCTCCTGCATCCCGCCGGCCAGCGATTCATTGAGCACCCGGGTCTCAGCAAGATCCTGCGAGTAGAGTACAATCTCGGCAGCGATCGAGACGAAGGGGCCAAAGTAGATCGGCATATAGGTTGCGTCGAGGACAACCCTGCCGACTTCTATCCAGCCCTTACCCGGGTTGTCGATGCGGAGCCGCAGGATCCCGCTGGTGCCGTTCTCCCCTGAAGGAAGACGATCGAAAACCCCGCTCCTCCAGTACCGTGTAATGACCCCGGACTCCGGGGTCCCGTACAGGGAATACTTCGGGAGCGCTTTTGAGAAGACATCCAGGAGCTGGTGCTCGCCCTTGTAGCCCAGGATAACACCGACCTCGAGCGGGAAGGTGAGGTAGATGACCGTCCCCGATTCGGGAGCTACTGTAACATGGGGAAACTCGATCTCCAGGAACCGGGTCACCTCCTTGGGGAGGTGTACGGGCTCGATCGGGTGGACAAAGAGTTCCGCTTCCCCAAGGGAGAGGGTTCTCTGCACCTCCGACTCCCCGCAATGGCGGCGGTACTTGTACAGGGCACCTTCCCGTTCAATACAGAACGTGAACCCGCCCTCATCGAACCTGCAGGGATACTCGTACCGGCCAAACATGATACGTCGTCGTCCTTCGGGAATAAAGGTCTTGCGGCAGGACAGCCCGCCGTCAGATCAGGATGCAGGGTTCCTGTGCGCCAGCAGGTATTCCAGCCACTTGATTGCCTCGACAACCGCGAACGGCACGAGGGACATGCCGATCACGAAGCCCCAGTGTTCGAGCGCCAGGGGGACAATGCCAAAGAGCCCCGGCACAAGATAGATCGCGACCAGCTGGAGGACAATCCCCAGCCCGATCCCCACAAAGATGTAGGGATTGATGGTGAGGCTGCGCCGGATGTTGCGGAAATAAGGTTCGTATTCGAGCTGGGCCTGGAGCCCGTTGAACCACTGGAGGCAGACAAAGGAGGTGAACATGATCGATACCGTCAGTTCGTATGGGTAACGCCCGAGGAGGTACCAGAACATGACGCATCCGAGAATACCGGTCACCAGCCCGAAGGTGACGATCCGCCGGATCTGGCGCCTGTCGAAGAACTGCTTTGCCGGGTCTTTGGGCGGACGGGCCATCACGTCACCCTCTTCACGGATAAACGGGAAGGTCTTGTCCTGCACCCCGTCCGTGACCAGGTTGATCCAGAGGATCTGGATGGGAAGGAGGGGGAGGGGGAGCCCGGCAAAGACCGTCGAGCTGATGAGCACGATTTCGGCTATGGACGTGGAGAGGAGGTAATAGATGGCCTTCCTGATGTTATCGACGATGACCCGGGCATTGCGGATAGCATCTACGATAACGGCGAGGTTGTTATCCACGATCACCATCTTGGCGGCGCTCTTCGCCGCTTCGCTGCCCGAGCCCATGGCAATGCCGAGATCCGCAGCCCGGAGCGCCGGGACATCGTTCACCCCGTCTCCCGTGACCGTGACGATCTCTTTTCGCTCCTGCAGGATCTTCACAATACGGTACTTATGCTCGGGAAGGATCCGGGCAAGGACCGTGGTATGACGAAGGGCCGTCGCAAGTTCATCGTCGCTCATCGCCTCGATTGCGGGGCCGGCAAGGAGACCATCGCCTTCTTCCCAGATATGCACCGACCGGGCGATCTCGCGGGCCGTGAGCGGATGGTCTCCGGTGATCATGATGACCCGGATCCCGGCCTTCTTTGCAACCCGGACCGCTTCGGCAGCACTCTCCTTGGGCGGGTCGATGAACCCGACGATCCCGACGATCGAGAAGCGCCACGAGGCCGGGTCTTTGGCTATCCATTTCCCGGCACCGAATGCAAGGACGCGGAGTCCGCGCCCGGCCATCGCCTCGATCTGTCTCTCCAGTTCTCCCAGCCCGCCGGCATTTTCCGCGTGCTTTTTGAGCTCTTCGTAGGCCCCCTTGATATAGAAGCGCTCCCCGCCCTCGGTCATATGTGCGGTCGCCATCAGCCGGCGGGCGGTATCGAACGGGTACTCCCAGCGCCGGGGGTTCTGCTCGCGGATCCGGTCGTACCCTTCAACCCAGCGTGCAAGGGCGACATCGATGGGATCGCCCGAGCCATCATGGGCGTCATTGCAGAGGGCTGCGGCTTTGATGAGTTCGTCAGGATCGATGGCAAAGTTCTCGTGGACGGTGAGCCGGCCCTCGGTGATGGTGCCGGTCTTGTCCGAAGCAATCACCGTGGCGCTGCCCATTGTCTCCACGGCAGGCAGGTACCGGACCAGGGTCTTGTGCTTCGAGAGGGCGAGGGCGCCAATGACTGTGATGATGGTGACCACGATGGGGAGTCCGGCTGGCACAGCCGAGACCATCTGGGCAACAAGAAGGTACGCGATGTCGCCGAGCGCCCGGCCCTGCAGCAGCGACACAGCAAGGATCAGCGAGAAGATCGCAACAAGCAGGACGATGTAGCGCCGGGAGAAGTGGTTGATGGCCCGGGTCAGGGGGCTGTCCGGGGAACGCTCCCGTGCAAGGTCGGCTATTCCTGCAAAGTAGGTCCTCTTCCCCGTTGCAACCACGTACCCCCTTCCGGTCCCCCGGACGATCGAAGTTCCAGACAGGAGGCTGTTCTTCAGGTCGTACGGCGGCGCATCTTGTGCAACCACTGCCGAATGGTCCTTTATCACGGGCAGCGATTCGCCGGTCAGGGAGGACTCGTCAACGCTCAAAGAGGAGGTTTCTGCAAGCCGGACATCGGCAGTCACCAGGTCACCTTCAGAAAGGAGCACGTAATCGCCGGGAACAAGAACATCGGAGGGGACGGTCTTTCGTTCACCGCCCCGGATAACCGAGACCCGGCTCTCGGTCAGCCTCTTGAGCGACGCAAGGGATGCCTCCGCCTTGATCTCCTCAAAGAAGCCGATGGTACTGTTGACCATGGTGATGAAGACGATGATGATGAAGTCCTTGATATCGGATATGAGCAGGGCAACGATCGCCGCAATGATCAGGATATAGACAAGGATGCTGTTGAACTGCCGCAGGAAGATGACAATACGGCTCGTCTTCTCCTCGGAGAGGGTGTTCTTCCCGAAGATCTCAAGCCGGGTTTCCGCCTCGCTCTCTGATATGCCGGAGGGGCCGGTCGAGAGCCGGTCCCTGACCTCCTCGACCGTTGATGCGTGGGGAGTTGCGGGCAGATCCATGGGATGCACTATGGTAGTCTGTGCAACCCGGACTAAAAAAAGATGATGTCCTGCTCCCCCTGACGCACCAGGTCTCCCCGTGATCGCGCAATTGGCATCAAGGTTCTTAAGACCTCCCGGTCAAGTACATACAAACATCCCGGGGATCTGATACATGAAGGGAATAGAGAGGATCATCAGCATCATCGTCACCGCCGGGATCCTGTTCGGGTTCTGGATCCTGCTGTCAGCTCACTTCGATACATTTCACCTCGCTGCCGGGGCGGCCTGCGCCATCATCGTTGCTCTGCTCTCCCATGACCTCCTCTTCACCCGGCCGGTCCGGGGCGGGTTTTTCACCCTCCTGCATTTCACGCACTACTGCGGCTGGCTCTTCATCGAGATCTGGCTTGCCGGCCTTGATGTGGCCTACCGCGTCCTCCACCCGGACCTCCCCATCGACCCGCAGGTAGTCACCTTCGACACCCCGTTCACCGATGACATCGTGCGGACGGTCTTTGCCAACTCCATGACGCTTACCCCGGGTACGATCACCATCGATGTCAGCGGGAGCACCTACACGGTCCATGCCCTCACCTCCGAGGCCGCCCGCGATCTCACCGAGGGGAGATCGATCGAGAAACGGGTGCACCGGATATTCCCGGAGACATAAATGATCGACCTGTTCACGGTAACCGGCCTCGTGCTCATCTGCACGATCTTCCTCTGCCTGTTCAGGGTAATCATCGGGCCCGGTGCATGCAACCGTCTCATTGCCGCAAACACCATCGGGACGAAGATCATCCTCCTGCTCGTCCTTGTGGGATACATTTACGGCAGGAACCTCTTTTTGGACATCGCTCTCGCCTATGCAATGATCAATTTCCTTGCAACCCTTGCGATTGCCAAGTACCTTGAGAAGGGGTGTATCTGCTGATGTTCGACCCGGTATCCATTGTGGTTGCGGCCCTGATTATCATGGGCTTGTTCTTCATGATAGTCGGCCCGATCGGCCTTATCCGGCTCCCCGATCTCTTCACCCGGGCCCATGCTTCGGGCAAGTGCGATACCCTCGGGCAGGCACTGATCCTGCTCGGGCTCATTGTCTATGAAGGATTCACGTTCGACGCGGTCAAGCTGCTGCTGCTCATCATCTTCCTCTATATTATGAGCCCGACCGCTACCCATGCCATCGTGCGGGCTGCACACATCCTGAAGTACCATGCATGGAAACCCGGGGAGGAGCGGGAATGATCTGGGAGTTCAACTTCGCCCTGTTCGTGTTCCTGGTCATCTGCGCCATTGCGGCGATCAGTGTCCGGAACCTCCTGTCGGCGGTCGTGATCCTCGGGGTGTACTCCCTGATCATGGCAGTGCTGTGGGCGGAGATGCAGGCGGTTGATGTCAGTTTCACCGAGGCTGCGGTAGGTGCAGGCATCACCACCATCCTCTTTGTTGCTGCACTGTCCCGGACAACACGGGGGTCGAAAGATTGAAACTCTGGGCACTGGTCTCGGTCCTGCTCGTCGGCCTCCTCCTGCTCTGGGCAGAAGGCGACATCCCGTCATTCGGCGACGCCTCCGCCCCGTCGTATAATTACGTCGCGGACCGGTACATCACTGATGCGTACAACGATACGGCAACTAAGAACATGGTGACGGCCATCCTTGCCGATTACCGGGGGTACGATACGCTTGGGGAACTCACGGTCATCTTCACGGCCGGTGTCGTGGTCCTGCTGCTGTTGCGGCGCGGAGGCCGGCTATGAAACAGGACGTAGTAATCCGGACCGTCTGCCGGCTCGTGGTCCCGTTCATCCAGCTCTTTGCCCTCTACGTGATCATCCACGGGGCATCGAGTGCCGGCGGCGGGTTCCAGGGGGGGGTCATCTTCGCCTCCGCGTTCATCCTGATCGGGATCGCATTCGGGGTTGCCGACGCCCGAAAACGGATCTCGGAGAAGTGCACGGTCCTCTTCTCGGCCTGCGGCCTTGGTATCTATGCCGGGATCGGGATCCTCTGCATCGTCTTTGGCGGGAATTTTCTCGGGTACTCCTTCCTCCCGCTGCCGCTTCCCGTCCCGGAGATCCGGGGTCTTGCAGCTGAGGCCGTCGAGATCGGGATCGGGATCACCGTTATGGCGGTCATGACATCCCTGTTTTTTGATATCGCCGTGGATGAGGAGGCAGTATGATCGAGACGCTCGTGCCCGGCCTCTTCCTGCGGTATAACTACTACATGGCCATCATCATCATGCTCATCGGGCTCTACGCGATGATCGCAAAAGGCAACCTGATGAAGAAGATCATCGGCCTCAACATCTTCCAGACCGCGATCTTCCTCTTCTACATCTCGAGTTCGGACATCATCGGCGGGACAGCCCCCATTCTCACCACGGACCCCGCCACGGTGTACGTGAACCCGCTGCCCCACGTCCTCATCCTGACCGCGATCGTTGTGGCGGTCAGCACGACGGCCGTGGGACTTGCCCTGGCGATCCGGATCTACGAAGCCTATGGAACAATCGAAGAGGATGAACTCATCGCCCTGGAGGCAAAGGAATGATAGCCGATCACCTTCCGGTCCTCGTGGTAGTCCTCCCCCTTGTCGGGGCAGTTGCAACGCTCCTTGCCGGCTGGGCAGACCGCCGGCTCTGCTTCCCGATCGCGATGGCAACAACAGTCATCCAGTTCTGCATCTCGCTTGTGCTCCTTTCCCAGGTGATGCAGACAGGGCCGCTCCACTACAACCTTGGCAACTGGCTTCCCCCGTGGGGCATCGAGTACGTCATCGACCAGCTGAACGGGTTTGTCCTTGCTGTCATCCTCTTCCTCTGCGTGCTCAGCTGCCTGTATGCGAACAGGAGCATCCTGTCCGAGATCGACGAGAAGAAGATCCCGGCGTTCTACACCGTGCTCCTCCTCCTCGTCACCGGGGTTTGTGGGATTGCGGTGACAGGGGATCTCTTCAACCTGTATGTCTTCCTCGAAATCTCCTCGCTTGCTGCCTATGCACTTGTCGCCATCGGCAGGGAGAAGCGGGCCCTGATCTCCAGCTTCACGTACCTTGTGATGGGCTCTGTCTCGGCCTGTTTCATCCTCCTTGGGATCGGCCACCTGTATATCGTGACCGGTACCCTGAACATGGCTGATCTCGCCCGCGTCCTGCCACCCCTGTACGGGTCGACCGTTGTCCAGACAGCGTTCATCTTCTTCATCATCGGCCTGAGCATCAAGACGGCCCTCTTCCCCCTCCATCTCTGGCTCCCGGATGCGTACCGGTACTCCCCTTCAGCGGTGACGGTCCTTCTCTCCACTATCGTCTCCAAAATCGGGGTATACGCCCTCATCAGGATCCTGTTCTCGGTCTTCACCCCTTCTTTCATCATCATCGACATCCCCGTGATGGAGGTATTCTGCTGGCTTGCGGCGGCGGCCATCATCGGGGGCTCGGTGATTGCCATTGCCCAGACGGATCTCAAGCGGATGCTCGCGTACTCGAGCGTCAGCCAGATGGGCTACATCCTGCTCGGCATCGGGATCGCTGACAGCATCGCGGTGACGGGCGGGATCCTCCATATCCTGAACCATGCCGTGATGAAAGGGTGCCTCTTCATGATCGCCGGGGCTTTTATTTATACGTCCGGGATACGGTCGATTGAGGACCTACGGGGGATCGCCCGGACCATGCCGCTGACCGCCGCGGCGTTTGTCATCGCCGCGGCATCGATGATCGGCATTCCCCCGACCGTGGGGTTCATGAGCAAATGGTTCATCGCGCTTGGGGCCCTTGAGTCCGGGCAATGGATCTTCGTCCTCGTCATCCTTGCAAGCAGCCTTCTTACGGCAGTCTACTTCTGGAAAGTCATCGAATACATGTACTTCCGGGAGCCCGTTCCCGCATGCGGGGAGGCAATTACTTCAGCCCGCGATCCCCCGGCGGGGATGCTCGCCCCCATCCTCGTCCTTGCGGCAGCCTGCGTGCTCTTTGGCATCTTCGTTTCCATCCCGCTCGAAATCATTGTGCCGTTCGTGACCGGCATTCTCGGGGGTACCTGATCCCATGGACCAGACCTCAGTTCTCCCGGTCCTTGCCATCTGCATCCCGGCAGTTGCCGCAGCACTCATCCTGATCTTCCGTAACCGCCCGGTGATCCGCGAGAGCTGGACCATCCTTGCCTCCTTTGCAACCCTTGCCTGCGTCCTCTCGATGCTCCCGCTCGTCTTCTCGGGCACAGAACCCTATGCGGCACTCTTCCCGATCCTGCCCGGGCTCTCCCTCTCGTTCCGGGCCGATGCGTTCGCGCTCATCTTCGCCCTGACATCATCAGGCCTCTGGGTGATGAACTCCTTTTACTCGATCGGGTACATGCGGGCACATCACGGGGAGAACCTGGCGCGCTACTTCTTCTGCTTTGCCGTGGCGATCTCCGCAGCGCTCGGGGTGGCATTCTCGGCCGATCTCCTCACCATGTTCATCTTCTACGAGATCCTCACGCTCTCCACGTACCCGCTCGTCGTGCACGCCGAGACGGAGGAGGCAAGAATGGCAGGCCGGAAATACCTTGCCTACCTCCTCACCGCGGGGATCTTCTTCCTCCTCTCGGTCCTGATCACCTATTACCTCACCGGCGGGACCGCGTTTGCAGCCGGCGGCATCCTGACCGGGCATGGTTCGGCACTCCTCATGACCATCCTGTTCATCACCTTCCTCATCGGCTTTGCCAAGGCTGCATGGATCCCCCTTCACTCGTGGCTCCCGAGCGCCATGGTCGCACCAACGCCGGTCAGCGCCCTTCTCCATGCCGTTGCCGTGGTCAAGGCCGGCGTGTTCGGGATCGCACGGGTGGTCTTTTACGTGTTTGGTATCGACATGGTGTCGGCGCTCGGGCTCGGCCTCCTGCTGGCCTGCATAGCCTCCTTCACCATTATTGTTGCCTCGATGATGGCGCTCACGCAGGACAATCTCAAGAAACGGCTTGCCTACTCGACAGTCAGCCAGCTCTCGTATATCCTGCTCGGGGTAGCCCTGCTCACCCCGTCAGGGATCATCGCCGCCCTGATCCATATCCCGTTCCATGCCTTCATGAAGATCACGCTCTTCTTTGCAGCCGGATCCATCATCGTGATGACCGGAATCGAGAATATCAGCGAGATGAAGGGGATCGGGAGACGGATGCCCATAACGATGCTAATGTTTGCGATCGGGGCGATCGGGGTCTGTGGCCTGCCCCCGGTCTGCGGGATCATCACCAAATGGTATCTTGCCCTTGGCGCAATCGAGGCCGGCCAGCTCGTCTTTTTGGCCGTCATACTCACGAGCTCCATCTTAAACGTCCTGTATTTCTTCCCGATCATCTCGACCGCGTTCTTCGAGAAACCCGATGCTGATACCGGCATTCATGAAGCCCCGCTCTTCATGCTCGTCCCCCTCACCATTACCGGTATCTGCTCGGTCCTCCTCTTCCTCTTCCCTGACTGGCCGTTCCTCAATCTGGTCACGATGGCAGAATCCGTAATCACCGGGAGCGTGATGCCATGACCGACGTCATGATCCCCCCGGCACTCATCCTCATTGCAGGAGCCCTCCTGGTCCCGTTCCTGAACGGGCGGGTCCGGAAGATCTACGTGCCGGCAGTATCCCTTGCAGCTCTCGGCGCAACCCTGCTGCTTGCACCGGGGATGGTGTGCAACCTTACTATCCTCCACGGGTATACCGCTTCCCTCCTCCGGGTCGACACCTTGAGCCTTGTCGTGGGCTACATCTTCGCCTTCGCTGGTCTTCTTGCCCTGATCTATGCCCGCGATGAGGACCGGGCCGGTCACCAGGTCGCGTCCCTGCTCCAGATAGGCAGCGGTCTTGGTATCGTCTTTGCCGGAGACTTCTACACGCTCTTTGTCTTCTGGGAACTCCTTGCCGTGAGTTCGGTCCTGCTCATCTGGTACGGCGCAAGCCCCGAATCACGGAACGCCGGGCTCCGGTACATCCTCCTGCATATCTTTGGCGGGGGCTGCCTGCTCGGGGCTATCGTGATAACCGTGGGGGCGACCGGGAATTATCTCGTGGGCCCGGTCGAGCCCGGCACGAGCCTCCTGCTGCTCCTTCTCGCGATCGGCGTGAATGCCGCGTTCATCGCACTCCATGTCTGGCTGCCGGACTCCTACCCCCGTTCCACTGTCCCGGGAGCCGTCATCCTCTGCATCTTCACCACCAAGGCAGCCATCTACCTGCTTGCGAGGACATCACCGGGTGCGGAAGGGGTTGCCTACATGGGCGGCCTGATGGTTATCTACGGGGTGGTCTTTGCCCTTCTCCAGAACGATGTGAGGAAACTCCTCTCCTACCATATCGTGAGCCAGGTGGGGTACATGGTCGCCGCGGTTGGCATCGGTACCGCTCTTGCCGTCAACGGGGGGATTGCGCATCTCTTCAATCACATCCTGTACAAATCCCTCCTCTTCATGTGCATGGGTGCCGTGATCGCCCAGACGGGCAGGAGCAACTTATCAGAGCTCGGCGGGCTGGCAAGGAAGATGCCCATCACTCTTGTGACCTGCGTGATTGCCGCTGCCGCAATCTCCGGCATCCCCGGCTTCAACGGGTTCATCAGCAAGGGGATGATCATCTCGGCAGCAGCGGAGGCGCACCTTTCTGTCCTTGAGATCGTGCTGATCGTGGGATCGGTCGGCACGCTCCTCTCCTTTGCCAAGCTCACGTACTATGCGTTCTTTGCAAAGAACGACGGGATTGTGGCGAAGGAAGCCCCGCTCCCGATGCTCGTTGCAATGGTCATCGCGGCTGCGTGCTGCATCCTCTACGGCCTGTTCCCCGGTCTCCTCTACACCATCCTGCCCTACCCGGTCGAATACCATGCATTCGGGCTCTCCCACCTTGCAGAATCCGCACTCGTGATGGTGGCGGCAGGAATAATCCTGTTCCTTGCCTGGCGACTGTTTGTGCCAAAGGACAAGAATGTTCCCGAATTCATGGAGCTGTACCGTACCTGCGGCAACGGGTTTGTCTGGTTCTGTACCGGCCCCCTTGCCCGGCTCGCTGTTGCGCTCACCTCGGCACAGGACCGGGTCATCGAGGGGCTGGCATGGTTTGTGAAGAACCCGGTGGTTGCGTCCCAGATCCTCTTCCTTACCTGTATCGAACCGATCGCCCGCCGGCTCCTGCCCCGGGTCCGGGCAACCGCAGTGACGAAGGAACTTGAGGCGAAGATGGAAGCATACCCCGGCGATCACGAGCTGATCCAGGGTTCCGGGTACGGGCTCTTTCTTGTATCCCTGCTGCTGCTCGTCTATTTCCTGATTGTTTTTCTGAATTATTGACGCCACCTGCTCCTGAAACGTTCACCCCCGTGAGGAGAGTGACGTTGTTTTTTTAGCGAGTCCGCTCACCGGGCAACGATGCATTCACGGGGCGGGAAATTCCCAGGATTATTTGGCTCTCGTTCCCAGCAGCCGGGCAGTCTTCCGGATCTCCCGGATCGTTCCTGCCATCCCCTCGATCTGGAAGAGCGCACGGGAGAACTCACTGCCGGAGGGAGTCTTGCCGGCAGCGAACCGGTTCAGGTAATCATTGTACTGCAATGTCACGATGTCCCTGAGGAGGTCGTCCTGCCGGCGCATACGCTCGTTTGCCTCATCAGGGATGACCGGAAAGGTCCGGACAAGCGTCTCCAGGTTCAGGCTGCAGGGAACAAGGGAGTGCTGGATTGCCCCTTTCGAACGCTCGGTGATGGCGATCCCCTGCTCCTGTACAAGGTGGACGATCTCGTCAAGTTCGCCGGCCTGGTCGGCGAGAACCTGCCCGAGCTTGGGAATCCGAACAAGGCCGGCAAGGGACGTGTCACCCTTGGGGGATAGGCCCCTGTGAGGTAGCGCAGGCGCGA
>NZ_PIZH01000214.1 GCF_002835825.1 Methanoregula sp.
CCTTCACCCTGCTCTTCGTCGTCCTCATAATCGTGGTGATTGTCCTGACCATCGTCTTCTCCCGGTTCCTGACCGGGCCGCTCCTGAAACTCCAGAGGGGTGCTGAAGAGATCGGGCAGGGCAACCTCGAGTACCGTGTGGAGGTGGAGACGCGCGACGAGTTTGGCAGCCTTGCCCGTTCGTTCAACACGATGGCAGCCGATCTCCGGGAGTATATCAGCACCCTGAAGCGGACCACTGCCGAGAAGGAGCGGATGTTAAAGGAACTGGAGATTGCAAAAGGGATCCAGCAGAGTTTCCTCCCTGAGTCCGCTCCCACGCTGCCGGGATTCGACCTTGCGGGATACAACCTCCCGGCTCTCGAAGTAGGCGGGGATTTCTATGACTTCATCCCGCTCGATTCCGACCATTATGGTCTCGTAATCGCAGATGTCTCGGGCAAGGGCGTCCCGGCAGCGCTGTTCATGGCGCTCTCTCGGACCCTGATCCGGGCAAGTGCAACCTCGGTTGAAGATCCTGTCCGGTCCATTCGGGAGGCAAACCGGCACATCTTCGCGGACTCAAAGACAAGCATGTTCGTCACGCTCTTCTACGCGGTTCTCGACTGCAAAGAGAAGTCGCTGATGTTTGTCAATGCCGGCCACAACCCGCCCCTGTACCTTGGCGCCGGTACCGCCAGTGTCCGGCTCCTGAACGCCGAGGGGATAGCGCTCGGGGTCCTGGACGAGATCGAACTCAAATCCGTCAGTATCCCGCTCCAGCCCGGAGACGTTGTTGTCCTGTACACGGATGGCGTGACCGAGGCAATGAACGCAAAGGACGATGAATATGGTATCGAGCGGCTGATGAAATGCGTTGAAGAGACAAAGGCCCTTCCCTCGCAGGAGATCATCAACGCAATCGTGCGCGAGGTGGTGGCATTTGCCGGCACTCACCCCCAGCATGACGATATTACCGTCATGGTGCTGAAGGTACTCTGAGCCGGGCCGGATTTATCCATGTCGCTCACAGGCATAAAAAAGAACAGACCGGGATCCTGTTGCCGGGATTCCCTTTCCCTTATTCAAGGAATGTTTCCAGGATCGCCCTCCCCTGGCTGATCACTTCAGATGTATTCACAGACAGTCCGGCAACCGAGATCTCCGGGACAAGGTTCGTGAACTCCTCCAGGTAGAACACCCGCTGCTGTGCAAACGGCAGTTCATAGGACATCACCTTCAGGTCGATTGCCGCGGTCCCGTTCACCTTGACGGTGAGCGATCCGTCCTTCACGAGCGTCCCGATTGCCTGTGCTGCCTGCACGGTACCGATTTTCACCGGCATGGTGATGGAGGTGTTGCCGCTCTCCTTCACAGTGATATGTGCGAGCTCGCCATGGCCGAGATACTGGTCGGATCCGCCGGTCACATAATACAGGTCGAACGCGATCCTGTTGAGATCTGCTCCAACGGGATTCGGGTTGAAGATATTTATGGTCGTGTTGATCGTCAGGGTCCGGAGTGAGACATCCGATAACGTGACATCGGTCACGGTTAGCACGGGCGGCTTCACAGGGGCCTCCGTAATGCACCCGGCAAAGAGGATGCAGAGGAAAAAGAGCAGGAAGATACCGGTCAGGATGAAGGTGCGCATAGTGAGAATTCATTTCAGGAACGTAAAGATATCGGTTCTGCGGGGGCAGGCACTACCATATTTTGGAGGGGATGAGATGATGATGTCCTCTGAGCTGCGATCAGAAACGGGTCGTGTCCTGGCCCGTACGGAGACATCGGGATAAACCGGGAATACCCGGTATTAAGAAGAGATGGGGCCGGCCCCGAGGAACCGGGAAATTCAGGTTCCGGTCTGAAACATCAGAATGTAGACCCGCCGGAGTTCTGCGGGTTATAATGGGTAACCGGTGTCTGTGCTGGTGCTGTCGTCACAATTTGCAGGCTCGTTACCGGGAGGATGGTTGTCACATCGGGATTTACTGGAGAGGTTCCCACGACACCTGCACCAGCCGCACAGGATCCCCCAATCTCCTTGCAGTAGGCTTGTGCCATGGTGAGATACGTCTCGACCAGATTGTGGGGATGGGGCGATGTCTTCTGTCCCAGGTTATTGGTATAGGTAAGCGCATCGGAGTAACCCAGTCCGAGATCCTTCATCAGGTATCCCATGGTCACAATACCGGTACGGTCTGCGCCGTGCGTGCAGTGGACGTAGATGAGGCGTTTCTTTCCGGTCGGGTCCTTCTGTGCCATCAGGGTGCTGATAGTATCCATGAGATTGTTGTAACTGCAGAGTACGTCCGAATCAGATTCCAGAACATTCTTACAGGATGCATCATCGCTACAGGCCCCGACACTTGACCAGATGAGGTTTGCCGGCTGGCCGCGGAGCGTTCCTTCGACAACCGGTGCCGAGCACCGGCTGAATTTCTGCCCGAATGCTGCTTTTTCGATATCAACATAGTTGGCATTGTCAGCAGTGTTCAGGAGGCTGACAACAATCACATGATAATCCCCAAGCTCGAACTCCTGCATCTGGGCTCGTAGTGCTGCTGACTTTCCGGTACTGAAATAGGCCGGGCTCACATCCTTCACATTTTTCAGCATGACATTGAGGTTGTCATAGGCGAACTGCCACTCCGATTTGTTTTTGCAGCCACCGTCTTTGCCAACTCCGTCCCGGACAATCAGGGGGAGGGGCCCGCGGACAAGCAGGTTACCGTTTGCTTCGTTGAGATCGACGACAGTAGGCGCCGCAAGGTTGTCACGGTTCTCTTCCTGGAGGTTATTCACATTATGGCAGTTCGTCCCGTCCGGGGAACTGTCACTGTGCCCCACAGGCGCCAGAATGTCCTCGTTCAAGGGGGCCTGCCCGGGATCTGATGCCGGGAGGAAAAAAGCTAAATACCAGAGTCCAACTACCGCTGCCAGGAACACCAGCACAAAAACCGGCGCCCATTTCCTTACAGGATTCCCTATGGATTTCTCTTCATTCATTGGTGATCTCAGCCATCCAGATGTTCGTATTGACGTGTTTGGGTAATATCAAGATAAATCCTGCGAGCCGGGAAATGTTCATAGCCTTTTTTTTCCAGCCCTTGTTTGTCACTGTTTCAGGTCCAATGCAATCCACATCCGGCTCCCTTATTGTCCAACCAACAATTGATTCACCCCGGGTTCCTTCACCATCGGCGAGGGCGGGAAACGAAACGGTTAATGCATCAACGCGTGAACACCGGTTATGCCGGATTCTCCCGAACCATCAGATGACAGCACGGGAAAGACCTCGCCTGCCGATACGCCAAAAGGGTACATGATCTCCCTTGCCGTGGTGCTCATGGGCATCCTCATCGTCATGGTCTTTTTCATGAACCTCTCCGGGCAGGATGCAACTGCTGCAACCGCTATCACCCAGCACCGCTGGTCGCTCCAGTCGTATGCCGCCTCTGATGGCACAACCGTGCCAGTCCGCGAGGGCACAACCGTCACCGCCCGGTTTTCAACCGATGGCAAAGTCAGCGGATCCGGGGGCTGCAACGACTATTCAGCCCGGTACCTGGTGAAGGACACCCTGATGGTTGTCTCGGGAATTACCACCACCAAGATGAACTGTCCCGGCAATGGCGTAATGATCCAGGAGTCCCGGTATTACTCGCTGCTTGAAGATACCGCGGCGCTTCGGGTGCATAACCGGGTCCTGACCATGTACAACACAGCCGGGGAACCGCTGCTCGTCTTTGCTGCGGCATAAACCACGGGCAAGGGGCAATGTCATACGGTGAAAAACCTTTTTTTTACAGGATGCCATACTACAAACGCATGAGACCATCCATTATCCTCATCTTTACGTTCCTGAGTCTCTTCCGGCTTCCCTTTCATGCGCGCTGAACCTGACCGTCTTCGGCACCGGCGTAGCCTGGACCCGTCCCGGCAATTGTGTGCGCGGCCTGTTCCACACAAGTGTAGCGCTGCCCATTACCCGGGGCTGCGGTT
>NZ_PIZH01000215.1 GCF_002835825.1 Methanoregula sp.
CTATCCGCTCATCGCCCGCTCTTCGTTCCGCACCATCCCCTTTTCCCGTGCCGGGCTTCTCATCACCGGCGTCCTCGGCAACGGGAGGCCGTTCGGTATCGAGGAACTCAAATCAATAACCGGCGGTGTGGGTATCCTTGACATGGAAGTGTTTTACACGCCGGAACAGGCGTACACGTTCCTTGCAGCAATGGGTGATGCGGGGCGGGCATTCGAGCTGACCCATATCATTCCTATCGATCTGCTTGTCCCGCTCTTCTACGGCCTCTTCCTCTCGACCTTCATCTCATGGCTCCTGCACCGGTGGCTGCCGGCAGCGAGCCCGTGGCACCGGCTCAACGTCATCCCGGTCATCGGGGCGCTCTTCGATTACCTGGAGAACCTCGGGATCATCGCGATGCTCCTCGCATGGCCGTTGGAGATGTACAGCATTGCCCAGATCACGATGGCAGCAACACTTCTCAAGTTCGGGTTCTCCGTGCTCGCGGGCGTTGTCGTGCTCTGTGCGGTTGCCGGCTGGATCCTTTTGGTACTCAGGCAGCGGTGCAGCGGGGGCCCGGCATCGTGATGAAAAATATGGAGGAGCGCATGGATGCCAGCAATTTCCGCGAGTTGTTTGATGCGACCATCAGCGAAACGCTCGCACAGGCAGTAAGGATTGTCTCATCAGACCCGGCGCTTCTCATCCCCGGGACCGTGATCCTCCACCACCAGAAAAAGGCGGCAGCGGTACGGAAGAACCATGAACGCGAAGGCCTCATGGTCCCGCCCATCATGATTACGAGCATCACCTCCCGCTGCAACCTTGCCTGCGCCGGCTGCTATATGCACGGGCGCCACGAAAAACCGGTGCCCGAGATGAGCCGGGAGGTACTTGAGAGCGTTGTCGGCCAGGCAGCTGATCTCGGTGTTTCGGTCATTGTTATTGCCGGCGGTGAACCACTGGTGAGGCGCGATGAGATCCTCTCTCTGGCACACCACCATCCGGCAGTCCTCTTCCCGGTCTTCACAAACGGCCTCTTAATCGATGATGCTGTCGCCGCGACAATCGCCCAGCACCGCAACATCGTTCCCGTAATCAGTTTCGAAGGATTCCGGGTGGAGACCGATACACGCCGCGGGGAGGGGGTTTACGACCGGCTCCTCGCCGTGTGTTCCCGGTTGAAGCAGCGGAATGTCTTCTTCGGCGTCTCGATCACCACATCGCGCGAAAATTTCCCGCGGGTCACGGGTGAAGACTTTGCCCGTGAAATGCTTGCCGCGGGGGCCCGCGTCCTCACGTTCGTTGAGTACGTGCCCATGGAACCGGGCACGGAACATCTCGTCCTCACACACGAGCAGAAGAAGGTCCTGCAGATCGTTCTTTCCGATTTCAACCGGAAGTTCCCGGCACTCTTCATCGGGTTTCCGGGTGACGAGGACCAGTACGGCGGCTGCCTTGCCGCAGGCCGGGGTTTCGTGCACGTGAGCCCGTCAGGAAATCTCGAACCCTGCCCGGCAGCACCGTACTCGGATGCGAATCTTGCGCAGGTACCGTTAAACGAGGCGCTTCGTTCCCGGCTGCTTGCACGGATCCGGCAGGAGCCGGAGATCCTCACGGAAACTGAAGGCGGCTGTGCGCTACGGGCGAACCGGGCGTGGGTGGAGGGACTTCTCCCACAACCGGATACAACAAAATCCGCATGATTGCGGGACCGTTGCAGAGAATGCGGATGCCCCGTTCCGTGCTAACGATCGAAAAAATGTTCCTTTCCCTTCTCTATCCGCGTACACCCGCGACAGCGGTCGGAGTTTTTATGATATCGTCCGCTGTTTTGGTTATACTATTCCAGAAAGTTCCAAATGCATTGAAAATCGAATCAAAGATTGTCTTCTCCCGCACCCCTCCGGACACTGAAGTATCACGAATACAGTCCGTGGAAGCAGGTTCAAACTCATACAGGGTCTTCTCGCGAACCCGCGTTACTTCCAGCCCGTGTTCAATTAAGGCAGATGATCCCGGACCGACAACCACCGTGGTTGTATCGGAAACGGGATGGGTCCCGATGCCGGCGGGGATTTGAAGTGAGAAGTAATCCGGATCCGCGGGATTCCGGGAATAATGGACCATGTACACAGTTCCGGTTACTGATCCCAGCTTGACGTCCTTAAGAACATAACCCCCGCGGCAGGCGATCTCCTGTTTCATAACCGCGTAGCCGGAGGTATCGGGGATTGTATCCACTGCCCTGCTGCTTGTTCCAACGGGTGCCAGGCCGAACACTGCGTTCTCTCCCCACTTGCCGTACGCGGGAACCGTATACGTGTAGGGCCCGGTGATCGTATGCTGAACTCCGCCCGGGTACCGTATTGCAACACGGACACCGTCCCCGACTTCGATGTTCCATCCCTCAGAAACCACGTCCCCCCGCGATGCAGGGGCTGTGCTCGCGCCGGCGTGGATCTTCACCTGGGCCGGATTCGACAACTGGGAGATATACGCATATGCGGTTGGGGAGGAAAAGCTGAGCGCGTAGGTGATATACTTGTCAAGGGCAACGTCGACCGTCATACTGTCTGTAATGCCGGCAGATTTCAGGTACGATGCCGGGACATAATCCTTAAATTCTGCAGCCGACGTGATGCTGTTCCGGTCGACAAATGCCGATGCAGGTGCGGGGATGCATATTGCAACGAGAAACAGGCAGGCAAGGAAAAACCGGTACATACCCTGACTTTCGGTTCAGGAAATAAAACATTTTTGATCCTTTTTGTCCAGATTGCCGAGAGTGTGAACCCGGGAAAAATTACCGGCCTGTGGATACATGATATCTTAAGAATCCGGTTGTGCTTAATGAATAACCGACCGTCTTTTTGAACCAGTCCCGGGTACCCAACAAAAGCGGTCACAGGCATGCGCATTCTTCACTGCAGAAGCGTTTCCCCGCGGTATACAGGAAATGGCCCTCTTGTCATACCATCCGGCAGGTGATCCGAAGAGTTGTGCATTGTACGGAAGAAATAAATATTTTTTAAGCGGGAGTATTCCCATCATGAGAGTATGCCGATCTGTCATATGCATTGCAATACTTCTTGTCATCTCTCTTCTGAGTGCAGGATGTATTTCAGCTCCTGAATCAAGTGCAGTGCCCGCGGTGACAACTGGTATGGAACTCCCGGCTTCCATGAATTATCCGGACATCACCGGTACCTGGAAATCCTCGGGCGAAGCCGGCTGGAACCTGAACACGACAATCCAGGATGTCACGGTTGGCGAGAACACGTGGGTGTTTGCTTCGCAGCAAGGCCCCGTTGTCAAAGGCTTCAAACTCTTCCGGCAGCCCTATGGCCCTGATGTAAACCAGACCGTTCTTGGTATTTTTGATCCGGACGGGAAATCCCTCACAATCATCGACCAGCCCGGGGGATGGGCTAAGGCCACCTTTACCGGCCCGGATACAATGTTTGTCGTGCTGACGTACGCCAGCGGGAAGGACACCGGTGGAAACTCCTTTGCGCTGACCATGATGCTGCACCGGGTAAAGGGCACGGTCTGATGGCAGGGAAGGGCTCCCGTCGTGGATATCAGCAGCAGAAAAAACACATCCCGTACCAGCGATGCCTCCCGGCTCCCCATAGCGTGTGCCGGATGGCAAATTCATAGTTTTTTTATAAAAATCCGGTTTCCCGTTTGCCACCCCCATTACCTGGGAAAAAATTTCGTTCACAGCGGTGGCTGTTCAGCCGTGGGACTCCGGATCGGAGTGCAGGCTGTGCGATTTTTGCGCATTTTCCCGGGCCGCTAAAAAGCACGGTTTATTCCTGAAAAATACGCCCCGATTCCAAAAATACTCACATATCGGGGAAATCTCCGTGGGTGTTGGCACCGTTTCCACTGCCGAATTTTTTCATTAGGATCAGCCCTGTTTTTCCCCGTCGAAGGCTGGTATCAGGAGGTACGCCCCTCACGATTCCCTGCCCTCCTCCCAGGTAC
>NZ_PIZH01000216.1 GCF_002835825.1 Methanoregula sp.
GGTTCCGGGCCGGGTCTCTGGGAGGGGGGGTACCCCCCCTTTGGCAAGGGGGGATCGAAGCTAACGATAAAAGGAGGGCGGGGGCTGCCAGAGGCCCCCGGTAAATCCTGTTCCCGGCTAAATACCCTCGGCCGGCAGCTTCGGCAGCCGGTCGCGGAAGTACCAGAATACGAGCGCCAGCGCAAGGTAGAAGAACGCCACGAACCACCCGAACTCCCCGAGCATCATCTGCCCGGGTTCGGTCGTTACCGTGAGAGCAGGATAGAACACCTGGACAAAGTAGTTCCAGAAGCCATGGAAGAGGATGGCGACCCAGACGCTGCCGGAGGCAATCCTGAGCCACGCAAGAATGAGCCCGGCGCCCATCACTGACGGGACAAAGACCGCAAGCGAGTACCAGATCGACCCGGTACCGTGGTAGGTGCCAAGGAACATGATCGGGAAGTGCCAGACCATCCAGATGGCTGCTGATATGAGGGCAAGTTCTGTAAAGCCCATGCACCGGCCGAGTTCGGGCACGAGGAAACCCCGCCAGCCGACCTCCTCTCCTGCTGCAGCAAACAGGTTGAAGGCGATGGCATAGAGGAACGCGGGGATGAAGGTGAGGGTGAAGATGACCGCTGCCTTATCCGCGTTGAACGGGGCAATGCCGGTAATCCATGCAGTGCCGAACATGCAGAGCCCGGCAGTGATGGGCAGCAGGATGCCGACAGCAAGCCAGAGCGGTTTCCCGAGACCAAGGCCGAACCCTTTGAGGTTGCGCTGGAAGATGAGCCGGGTACAGAGCGCCCCGAAGGTCGGACCCCACATGGCACCAACGGTATAGACCATCAGCATCGTTGCATTGTCCTTCACCTGCGGAGTCTGCGAGGTCAGGTACCAGAAAATCGACGAGAATGCAAACGTGAGAATGACAAATGTGATAACCGTGATCCTCGGGTTGGCCGGAGAATGAGGCAATTCCATATCGGTATTTCCGGTATACGGGGGTATAAACCCACCTCACGGACAATGTTCAGTAGCGGCACTGGCATCATCCTAACAATAATATATCTTTTAACCGATAGCATTGTACATGCCAAACATTGCCTATTTCGAGATCCCGGCCGACAATGTCGACCGCGCAAAGCACTTTTACAAAAACCTCCTTGGCTGGAAGATTGAGCCGATCAAAACCCCGGCGATGGACCTCAAAAGCATGGAGGCGATCCAGTACAACGAGATCACGCTCGGAGATCCTACCCTAGGCACCATCAACATGGGCGGGCTGTACAAGCGGCAGGGAAACGAGACCATCAAAAATTTCGTGATGGTCGATGACATCGACAAGGTTGTCGCTAAGGTCGAAAAACTCGGCGGAAAGATCCTCGTGCCGAAGTACCTGATCAAAGGAGTCGGGCTCGTCGCACTCCTCCGGGACACCGAGGGGAACGGTTTCGGGGTCTGGACACCGAAGATGTGAGCGGGCCAGTCCTGCTTCCCCTTCCTTTTCTTTCCCTTCAGGATTGCCGGCCCGGGTTTTCCAGGAGGACAACAGCTATCGCATTCCCGCTCTCCTTCCCGTACGCCTCCACCCGTTCCGCGACCCGGCTCACCATGCTCCCGTTCGTTAGGATGAGCGAGTCCTTCCCCCGCAGGGCCCGGAGGATGCACTTGTCGATAACCCCGTAGGTGAACTCGACCGCAACCTGCTCCGTTGCAGCGCACTGCTTGGCCCGTGTGCCCATGGCGCCGACAGCAACGCCTGGCCGGGCCTGTACCCAGAGCGGGACGGCGGCAGGTTCCGTTTTATCCACATTGCAGACCGTGATCGTCCCGGGGGATGGGGGGCAGCGGGTTTCGCGGGCATGGTCCTCGATGATGCGGACCATGTCGAGCACGCTCCGGGGTTTTCGGCCGGGAACGGCAAACCCGCGCTTCTCCAGTTCCGCCGACAGTTCGAGCAGGGTCGGGACCGAGAGCTGAGCCATGCGGACGAACCGGGTGTTGCCGAACGCCACGTCCGGCACGTCCTCCTTGATGATCTGTCCGTCCGCGAGCAGGATCGCCCGGTCGGCCCACGGGTACGCGAGCTCGACATCGTGCGTGGAGATAACGATGGTCTTTCCCTCGTGGTTCAACTCTTCGAGGAGTTCCATTAAGTCTTCGGAGCCGGAGGGGTCGAGGCCGCTCGTGGGTTCGTCGAAGACCAGCACGTCCGGGTCCATGGCAAGCACGCCGGCAATCGCGACCCGTTTCTTCTCCCCTCCCGAGAGCTGGTGGGGCGTGCGGCGCTCGAAGCCGGAGAGTCCCGCGTGCCGGAGGGCAGTGGTCACCGCTTCTTTGACCTCCGCTTCGGAATACCCGAGGTTGGTCGGCCCGAATGCCACGTCCTGGTACACGGTCGGGGCGATGATCTGCCGGTCCGGGTTCTGGAGCACGAAACCGACCTTCCGCCGAAGCTCGCGGAGCGAGGCCCGGTCGTACTCCATCGGTTTATTGTCGAAGAGCATCATCCCAGAATCGGGGCGAAGCATGCCGTTGAACATCTGGAGGAGCGTGGACTTGCCGGCGCCGTTCGGGCCCACGAGCGCGATCTTCTCGCCCCGGCGGAAATGGAAGCTGATCCCCTTGATCGCCTCCTGCCCCCGCGGGTAGCGGTACCGGATATCCCGTGCTTCAAGGACAATGCTGCTCATGGTCTCTCCTACAGTAAGGTCATGCCCTGCGTTGCGACAACGGCTGCCGATGCTGCGACAAGAAAGAGGGCAAGGGCGGCTAGCGGCCGTAGTTCAACCGGGCGGTTCTCCCCAAGGAGCGCGAATTTCCCGTCATAACACCGGGCGTCCATGGCCCGCACCAGGTCGTCGCCCGCATCCCAGCTCGCGATGAACGCCGAGCCGCAGAGCATCGAGAAGGTGTGGACCGACTCCTTCCAGCCCGAGTACCCAAGGCGCATCACCTGCGCATGGTAGACCTGCCGGACCTGGTCCATAAGGAAGAAGATCGTCCGGTAGATGATCATCGCAAGGTCGATGACAAAGTCCGGGACCCGGACCTTCCGCATGACCACGAAGAGATCGGTCATGGGCGTTGTCAGCGCAATGAAGAGGAGGGCCGACATCCCGCCGATCACCCGGCAGAGCACGAAGAACCCGTAATTGATGCTTTCGCGGGTCACCGAGAGCGAGAGGAACGGCAGCGGGTCCCAGCTCCAGAACACGTGCTCCCCGCCCGAGATGAGGACGATGACTGCCACGCTCATTAAGGCAAACCAGAGCGGGACAAGGAAGAGCTCCGCGTAGGTCCGCGGGTCAACGCGGGCGAGGACGAGGATCGCTGCGGAGAGGATGAGGGCGATGAAGAGCGGAGCGGCGTAACCTGTTGAGAGGAGGCAGAGGACGATGGCAGAAAGGCCTGCGGCAAGCTTGAGCCAGGTGCTCGTCTCGCGCAGCCCGTTGGTCTGGGCAACGTCCTCCAGCAGCTCCTCAAACATAGCTTACTGGTTCACCTTTGCATCACTCAAACCTTTCCGCTGGCCAAGCCAGTACCCGAAGACCCCGCCCACGAAGATCCCCCCTAGGGCAGCCTGGAGCGCGAAGAGACAGGACTCGATCTCACCGCTTGGCGGCTCCCACTGGGCGATGAGCGGCGTGAAACTCTCCACGTCTTTTCCGGAGAGTTCCGCGATCAGGCCCGATCCCACGTTATCGGAACCGGCGAATTCGGCGCCTTCCATGGTCGCACTGTTGAAGAGGAGGATCCCGATGAATGCCGCGATTGCAACAACCGGCGGGAGCTCAAGCAGGTAGTTCTTCGTCATTATGCTTCACCCCGGGCTGCCGTGATCTGTGCGTCGGAAAAGATTTTCAGTCGGATGAGGGTTGCGGTCCTGAGTGCCAAGATTACCTAGAAGACGATGCCGGCCAGTATGCCTGAGACAACCTCGACCGGCCCAGCC
>NZ_PIZH01000217.1 GCF_002835825.1 Methanoregula sp.
GCGGGTGGAACACGGCGCCACGAGCAACGATATCCGCGACACGGCGACCGGCCTCCAGCTCGGCAAGTCGCTCGACCTGATCGATACAAAGCTCCGGAAACTCATCGCGGTTCTCCTGAAGCGGGCGGAAGAGAACAAGACGCTGGTCTGCATCGGCAGGACCCATGGCCAGCACGGTGTACCTACGACCTACGGGCTCCGCTTCGCTATCTGGGCAAGCGAGGTCGGCCGGCATATCGAGCGGCTCGAACAGATGCGCCCCCGGGTCGTGGTCGGCCAGATGACCGGTGCAGTCGGGACGCAGGCAGCGCTCGGGCCAAAGGCGATGGACGTGCAGGCAACCATGATGGCAAACCTCGGGATGGGATCGGTGGACGTCTCCAACCAGGTGATTGCCCGCGACCGGTACGCGGAGTATTTCATGTTCTGCGCGAATGTTGCGACAACTCTCGACAAGATTGGCGTCGAGATCCGCTCGCTCCAGCGGACCGAGATCGGCGAAGTGGAGGAAGCGTTCGGCAAGAACCAGGTTGGGTCCTCGACCATGCCCCACAAACGAAACCCCATCAAGAGCGAGCAGGTCTGCGGCCTTGCCCGGATCATCCGTTCAGCCGTTGAACCTGCACTCCAGAACAACACCCTCTGGGACGAGCGGGATCTCACCAACTCCTCGTGCGAACGTGTGCTCTTTCCCGAGGCTTCAATCCTCACCGACCACTGCCTCCGGCTCATGGCCGGTGTCATCGAAGGCCTTGTCATCAGGAAAGACGCAATCCGCAGGAACCTCGCGTTCCTGCACGGGATCAACATGGCCGAGTCGGTGATGATCGAGCTGACAAAGAAGGGCATGAGCCGGCAGGATTCCCACGAAAAGATCCGCGTCGCGAGCATGCAGGCGCTTGCCGAAGGAAAAGCGCTTGCCGATGTCCTTGCACAGGATCCCGCTGTTGTACGGTTCTGCTCAAAAGCGGAGATCGCAGCGCTCCTCTCTCCGGATGCCTACATCGGGACTGCCGTGCAACAGGTTGACCGAGTTGTTAAGAAACTCTCGCCGCTCGCCATTTGATTTGGGGAAAAACAACCCCCCGGTCTCCCGGTTTTTTTCAGTTTTGTTCCCATTCCCTTTTTGTTCCCCTTCTTTTGTTCCCCTTCTTGTACAAAAACAGGCAGCGAAAATCCAGGGTCAGATACAATATTTATAACCATTCCCGGATAATACGACACTACTCATGGATCGATCTCTTTTGGTGGCGGGGCACAGGATATCGCACACGGAGATCGTGCGGCTTTTCGTCATTGCCTCGCTCACCCTCTCGTGTATCTTCATCACGTCCATCTCGCTGACGAAACACGTTGAGACGATCTACTCCCAGCTCTTCTATTTCCCCATCCTCTATGCCACGTATTTCTATCCCCGGCGCGGCCTCTTCCTTGCCGGGTTCTGTGCCGTTGTCTACGAAGTCCTGGCCTACATCTACGTATTCCCGGACATTGCCGGGATGATCTACACCACCGGTCAGGCAATCCTCTTCATCTGCATTGCCGCGGTTGTCGCATATTTCACCGAGAAGATCAACACGAGTGAGACCCGGTACCGCAGCATCTTTGAGACCTCGCCTCTCGGGATTGTCCTCTTCGACCAGAATACATTTGCGATCAAGATGGCAAACTCCCATTTCTCGGCCATGACCAGCTATCGACCTGAAGAACTGGCAGGGATGAACTTCTCGCAGTTCTTCGATACCCAGAAAGAGCAGCGCCGGTTCTTCGAGTTTCTCGGGTCAAGCGAGGACGTGGTCAACTTCGAGACGCAATTCGTAAAAAAAAGCGAGCACCCGTTCTGGGTGAACCTCTCGTGGAGCCGGATCGACGCGAACCTGGTCAGCTGTTCGGTTATCGACATCAACCAGAGGAAGCTTGCCGAGCAGGCTGCAGACGAGAACTCGCAGCAGTACCAGCAGGTAACGGACCATGCCCCGACCAGCATCGTTGTCGTGAACGCGGGTAAGATCAGTTATTCCAACCCGACGTTCCGGTCGTTTACCGGCTATGATGCGGAAGAACTTGCGGGAAGGGACTTCCGTGACCTCATCCACCCGGACGACCGTGGCGCGTTCCCCGTCCTGCCGGAGAGTCCCGGTGCCGGTACACCCCTGCCCGGGCTGACCGAGGTGCAGTTCCGGACAAAAGCCGGCGAGACCCGGCTTGGCACCCTCTTCTTCACCTGGATCCACCAGAAGGGCAGCCCCGCGGTACTGATCAACCTTGTCGATATCACCGAATACGAACGGCTCAAGGAGTCGGTGCAGAACGAGAGCATCCGGCGCCGGGGCATCATCAGCACGGCAGTCCACGAACTCCAGTCACCCCTCCAGCCCATAACGGGATACCTTGCCATGCTGACCCAGAATCCCGAGAAGTACGGCGTCACGGACGAGACGAAAGCGATCCTCGACCGGGTTGCAAAGAGCATTGATCACGAACGCCAGGTTATCGACCAGATGCTGGAGCTTTCGGTGCTCGAAGCGGAGAAGATTCCTATCGAATATTCCCCCGTACCGGTACCGGCGCTTCTCCGCACAATCATTGAGAGCGGGGGCTACGGAGCACAGGCAGAGATAGCCATCGATGCCCCCGGCCTGATCATCGACGCGGACGAGGGGAAGATTGCCACGGTCATCGGCTCTATGCTCTCCAATGCGGTGAATTACTCCAAACCTCCGCGGAAGATCCGTATCGCGTATGTCTCGTCAGCGCAGGATACGATGCACCGGCTGGCGATACGGGACAACGGGATCGGGATTACCAACACCCAGCTGGACGAGATCTTCAGGACGCAGAACCCAGCAGACCTTGCCGGCAATGGAAAGAAAGCCGGGCGTGTCGGGCTTTCCCTCTCGATTGCCAAGCGCTATGTCCAGCTGCACGGCGGGTTCATCAGCGTGGATTCCGTTGTGAATGTCGGGAGCACCTTCACGATCCATATCCCGAAACAGCGGCCGGCAGAGGTTCCCCATGACGCATAAGGTCATGCTCGTGGAAGACGACCGGCCCATCCTCGAGATGATGGATTTGTTGATCCGGCGACTTGGCTATGAACCGGTCCTGATGCCTGATGCGAATGTGGCACTGGAGACGGTCCGTCGCGAACCTCCGGCACTGATCCTTCTCGATATCATGATGGTGCCAATCGACGGCTGGACGTTTTTAAAACGGCTGCGGGAACTTCCGGGCATGCTGGAGCTTCCGGTGGTTCTTTTCACGGCAGCGCCGGAAGTCCAGGAGCGGATGCTGCAGATCAGTGACTCGCATGTCAGCGTCCTCCATAAACCGGTCTCGCTGGAAGAGCTGAAGGAGGCCATGGAGAAATGTTTGCCGGCAGGGTGATAAACAATTCACCCTGTATATCCGGCAATGTGATTGTGTTATCTCCAGTATTGTTGTCGCTCTCTGTACCAGCGGACAAAACTGACGCAGACCACGATAGCCGCAGCCCCCATGCAGAGGGCGATAATATTCTCGGCAATGAAAGCAATGACCGTTCCCAGTGATCTGGCGATCTCTCTTTCTGCAGCGCCGGCAAAGGGAATCTCTCCGGTATCTTCCGCTGCCACGGGTGGTGCAGCCTGCGTGGGGGCTGGCAGTTGAGACTTATCTGCATCTGAAAGGGCCTCCTCACCCTCGGCAGGCTGGAGTGGCGCCCGCTGCTCCTGCAATCTTCCCGATTCGGATGAGTAATAATGGCGGGAAGAACTGCTGCTGCTCCCGGATGCGGAGCCTCCCCCGGAAGAGGTTCGGGGGACTGCGGAAACGGACGCAACACCGAAGATCGAACAGCCGTTGGGTGAGATGACTTTCCTAAACACATACTCCCCTGCCGCCGAAAAGGCACGTGTTGATATCGTTGTACGCCTGAGCATAACACAAAA
>NZ_PIZH01000218.1 GCF_002835825.1 Methanoregula sp.
GCCCGGACCATCGTGATCCTCGGCGTTGTCGCCGTGTTTGTGAACATCTGGTGGGCGCTTTTCCTGTACCTGCTCGTCTTTGTCCTGATCGTGGTCCTCGGGCGGCTCGCGTTCCGGCTGCTGCCCGGGGAATCGGTGGGCATGATCATGGAGATGCCGGACTACCATGTCCCCCACCTCAAAGGGGTGCTTGGTCAGACCTGGCAGCGGACCCGGTCGCTCATCGGGATCGTTCTTCCGGCCTACATTGTCGGGAGTATTGTCATCACCGCGGCCTATGCCGCCGGGCTCCTTGAACCCATCAACGCCGTACTGTATCCCATCACCGTGATCCTGCTGGGTCTCCCGGCCGTGACCGGTGTCGTGTTCATCTTCGGCATCATCCGGAAGGAGATGACCATCCTTGCCCTTGCGGCGATCCTCGGGACAACCGTCTTCTCAGACGTCCTCACCCCGGTCCAGATCATCGTCTTCGGGCTGGTGACCCTGCTCTATGCCCCGTGTATCTCCACAATCCTCGCGCTGGCAAAGGAGTTTGGCTGGAAGGCGGCGCTCTCGATCACGGCGCTCGAGACCAGCCTTGCAATCGCGCTCGGCGCACTTCTGTTCCACCTCATCGGCCCCTTCCTCTGAACGGGCCACCATCAGGCCTAATTACCTTGGGCAGGCTATACCTATGTGAGAATGATCTACTGGCTCTATGCGCAGCTGCTCAGGCGCCAGATCACCGACCTCCCAAAGCAGATCTGTTTCATGATCAGCGGGGAGGACCTTGCCGACGCGCCTGACTCGCTCTTTGCTGTCACCTCGTGGTGTAATGCGATCTCGGCGTACGTGACAGGGCACGGCCCGGCCGGCGCGCACGGGATATGTCACCTGATGTTCCACATCGCAGCGCCGGACCCGGAACAGATCGATTCGCTCCTTCCGGCCATCCGGAAGATCAGCACGATTGCGCACCTGAGCCTCCATGCCGGCAGCCGCGAGGAGACCGGTGGGAGCGGGATGGATGTTGTCGTTGCCGTGGGAAAGAGCGGAAGGGAGGAGATCACGGAGTGCATCCGGAAGATGGCACGGGACAATGTTAATCCGGAGACCGTGGATGAGAAGGTGATCGAGTCCTACCTGACCTTCCAGTATGCCCCTGATGTCGTGATCAAGAGCGGCGGGGACCACCTCACGGATTTTTTGATCTGGCAGTCCGTGTACTCTGAGCTCTTCTTCTCGGACGTGAACTGGGCGCACTTCCGCGAGGTGGACTTCCTCCGGATCCTGCGGGACTACCAGGCGCGGATCCGGCGGTTCGGGAAATAATCCTCTCTCTTACCGGAGCCGGATGTTCACCCAGGCCGGTTCCCCGTCCAGCGACTTCTCTTTTATGGCAAACTGGTTCTTGAGGGCAATGGTGACGGCTTTTTTGTCAGGAGCCGGGGTGATCCGGTGCTCACGGCACCACCGTGAGAATGCCAGGTAGAGTGCCTCTTTTGTCACATGGTCGTCTTCGGTCTCCCCGCGGATGGTAGCCTCGGCAATGAACTGTTTTAATGCCTGCCCCTTTCCGGTGTTTGCCGGTTTTTTCCGTGCCGGCATCCTCTCTTTTTTCCGGGGAGCGCTGGCAGGAAGAGGCGGGGTTGCCTTTGGTTTCTCTGGTACCGGGACGCGCCCGGGCAATGCCGCGGGAATTGTCCTTTTGGCCGGCCGCTGCACCTGCTTAACCGCGGAAGCAGCACGAGGGTCGTCCGCGTTGATGACCGGGTGGATGATGTCGGGCGATGATGGTAAAACGGCGGCTGCCGCTCTCGCGGCGGCCCCGTCCTTTGCAACAATCACGGGAGCGGAGGGTTCTTCCGGTTCCGGCCCCGGAGAGGTATACGGGATCCCGGTTGCGCCGGCAAGCGCCCTGTTGCAGATCTCTGTGATGTCCAGGCCGGCCACCTGTGCCTGTCTCAGGATATCCTGCCGGATGGCGATGCCGGTCAGGCCCCCGGAGAGTGCCATTCCCTTCTTTCCCGTCATAAGCGATCAGTTCCTGATCTGTTGTTCAAGATAGATAGAGTACGCGATTGTGGGCACGATGGGTGTGCGGTATTATCAGCCGCTCTTTGCAGCGCACCGCTGGTCGTAGATCCGGATCGCCCGCAACAGGTCGATCTTCCGGAAGAGCGGCCAGTAGGGGGCACAGAAGTAGACTGCGGATTCGTGCCCTGCCGCAAGCCAGGGAAGGAAGTTCGAGGTCCGGCACTCGTTGCCTGTCCTGATGATCAGGTCAACGGGAGGGATCCCTTTGCCGCGGTGGAGGTGCTCCTCGACCATACTGACATCGATGGTATCGGGGTCGGCCCCGGTCTTTTTGACGGTTTCCAGGATGTCCCGTGCAGCAAGAACAATCTCGTTCCTCCCGCCATAGGCAAGCGCAATGTTGAGGAAGAAACCGGTATGGTCCTTTGTGGCCTCTTCCGCGGCAAGGACCGCTTCCCGGAGGTCGTCCGGGAGCCGTGACGGGTCGCCGACCATCTGGACGCGGATTTGATATTTTTTTACCCGTTCGTCGGTGAGAACACTCAAAAACTTCTCCTTGAACATGGCAAAGAGATAGCCGACCTCGTTCTTCTCCCGCGAGAAGTTCTCGGTCGAAAACGTGTAGAGGGTGATGTGCCGGATGCCCAGTTCCTGTGCCCAGTCCAGCATCTTCTCGATCTTGTCGGCGCCAGCCCGGTGGCCGGAGGCTGTATCGAGCCCGAGCATCTTTGCGTACCGCCGGTTGCCGTCCATGATGATGGCAACGTGGTTGGGGATATGCCGGCACTGCCGCAGGAGCCGCTGTTCGTACAGGGGTTCAACGATACCCTGAAGGTTCATAGCGGGGTCAGCTCCACGACCATCCCCCGGTTGGGGTAACGCTCGATCACGGACTTCTTCCCGGGCATCCCGTCCCTGTGTTCTTCGAGGAGCCACCAGGCCATCTCGATACCCTCTTTGGATTCCTCGAAACTGTCCGGGTCCAGTTGTTCTTTGCAGAACCGGAGGACGGCATCCCGCTCTCCGCCTTCCGGCTCGACAAGACCGTACACAATGGTGCCGTCATCGGTGATCTCATCGAACGGGCGGGCGGTGTTCTCTGCGATCCGCTTCAGGCGCTCCCGGAGCTGGACAGAGTCCTTGAATCCCGAGGAGCACCAGTGCACCTTGTCGTGTTTCACGAGTTCTTCAGCCCACTCGCGGGCGCCGTAAATGGCATTGTGGAGCTCGTCGGCAAGCTCGTAGCCCCGCTCCCGCATGGCATAGGCATTGGTCTCGCCCCATTCGAGCTCGTTGATATTCAGGAAGTCAAGGTACGGGAGCGCCGGGATGAGGAGTTCAAGGCCGGGGAGGGCCGGCACCTCGATCCCGATATCGAATCCCCTCTCTTTTGCCCGCTGTGCGGAACGGATGAATTCAGAGTCCAGGATCGTGTCCCAGCACTCACGGGGAGGGTGGAGCCGGATCTCGTCCACGAGTCCCTGCATCCCTGCCAGTTCGCTGTCTGTCGGGGCCTTTGCGGTATACAGGTGGATCTGGTGTTCCGTCCCGAAATGCTCCTTGAGCATCCGGCAGTACTCCGTAACCTTCTCAAGGCAGAGGAGCGGTTCGCCGCCCGTGACACCCGTGCCGAGCGCGCTCATCATCTCGGCGACTTCGATGATCTGGGACGGGACATCGATGGGGACCTCGTTTGCGTACACGGTATCCGTCCCCTTCCGCTCGGAGGAGAGAGGGCAGTACCAGCAGGAGCGGTGGCAGCGTCCCGTAACAAAAAGCACCATCTTTGCGCCCTGGTGGCAGAGAACACAGCCGTCTGAGAGTGTCATGGAGTACATCCATTCCCGGGTCAAGGGTGGCCGGCAGGAAAAGTGATTGTAGTATTTGG
>NZ_PIZH01000219.1 GCF_002835825.1 Methanoregula sp.
TGTCCCAGTTGTGTGAAGGATCGCCCTCGATCTTCGAAGTCTCCTGCAGGCGCTGACGCTCTTTCCAGATCTCGTTCCAGTCAGGGTCAGACACCGCCGGTTGCATAGCATACCGTAGCGTGCCCGGCCAAAAAAAGGTTCAGGTGATGCCACTCACTCGTGGCGGAGCGCATCGATGGGGTTTAAGTTTGCCGCCTGCCAGGCCGGGTAGATACCGCAGGCAAGGCAGACAATGATCCCGAAGCCGACGCCCCCGGCAATCGAGGACACGGTCGAGAGGGTCCAGAGGTATTTCGTTGACTGGAGCATCAGGGCGCTGATGCCGTACCCGGCAAGAAGGCTCAGTACGCCTCCCACGACACTCCCGATGACCCCGATGATGGCAGCTTCGTACACGAACATGCTCATCACCTCTTTCTTCTGCGTACCGATGCTCCGCATGATCCCGATCTCCTTGATCCGCTCGTTGACGGACATCATCATGATGTTGAAGATCGAGACCCCGGCAACGATCATCGAGATCCCGCCGATGGCCGTGACGAACGCGGTGATCGAGCCGAATGTCTCGTAGATGGTGGCAAGAGTAGCCTTGCTGTCGATGACCATGACGATCCTGTCCCGCTTGTTCATCTGCTTCTCGATGATGGTCTTGACGTTCGCGGTGTCCTGGTCGCGCTTCACCTTCACCACGATCTGGTCGTAGTATTTCCCGGTGTTGTAGGTGCCCTCGAACCAGTCCTGGGTGGCGATGATGGCATTGTCGGTGCTGATGTCAAAGGCCATGCCCCGCTCCTTGATGATACCGGTCACGCGGAGTGTCCCTTTCGAACCGTCCGTGCCCATCGAGATCCGGGATCCCACTTTTATGTTGTTGTCTTTGGCAAACGTCGATCCCACGAGGCACCCGGAGTTGGCATTGTTGAGGCTGCCTGCTGTGAGTTCGAAGTTGAGATCCTTGAGGTACTGGGGATCGACCCCGTACACGGATGCAACACTGTAGTCCTTGCTCACCCCGACTTTCATGCGTTCCGAAGCAGAATGGACCGGTATCGCAATGCCCGGCGCAACAACCCGTTTGATCTGCTGGAACTGCTGGTCGGTTATCTTCAGGTTTTGGGAACTTCCGCTGCCCCCGCCGAACCCGCCGCCGCCACCCGTGTACGGGTACACGATGACGCTGTCCCCTACTGATGAGAGGCTGTCAGAAACCGTTGCCACCAGGCTGTTGCCGAGGATACCCATCGACGCGATGGCAACGACCCCGATCACGATGCCGAGCATGGCAAGGGTTGACCGGAGGAAGTGGAGCCGGATGTTTCTCTTTGCAATCTCCCAGAAGATCATGAAACGATCCTCCCGTCGGAGATCCGGATGGTCCGGCGCGAGTAGTCGGCGATGTTCTGGTCATGGGTGACCATGATAATAGTCGTGCCGTTCCGGTTGAGCTCGGTCATCAGGTCCATGATCCCGGCGCCGGTCTTGGAGTCGAGGTTACCCGTCGGTTCATCGCAGAGGAGGATATCCGGGTTGTTGATGAGCGCCCGGGCAATGGCAACCCGCTGCTGCTGGCCGCCGGAGAGTTCCGTGGGCGTATGCGTAAAAAGCGAATCGTCCAGCTGGACGGCGCGGAGCACGTCTTTTCCCCGCTCCGGGTCCACCCCCCTGCCGGATTTCAGCATCATGGGGAACGTGACATTCTCGATGATGTTCAAGAGGGGGAAGAGGTTGAAGTACTGGAAGATGAACCCGATACGGTCCCGCCGGAGTGCGGTCAGCTCGGTATCCGTCATATCCCGGATGCGGGTGCCGCTGATCCAGATGTCTCCTTCCGAGGGCATGTCAAGGCACCCCATCAGGTTCAGGAGCGTAGACTTTCCTGACCCGGAGGGGCCCATGATGGAGATGAACTCGCCCCGGTCCACCTGGAACGATACACCGTCCAGTGCCCGGACATCTCCGGCCGGGAGGGGGTACACCTTGGCCACGTCAGAAAAGACCATGACCGGCTGGTCGTCTTCTGTCGTCGTCACTGTTTCTTCTTCCTGAGGTAGAAGTACCATCCGCCAACGAATATGGCGACAACGACAAGCGCGGCAATGATGGGGACGAGCGGCGGGCCGTTTTCCTTCACGGCAGCAAGCCTGCCATTGGGAACGGTCACGTTCTGGACAGAGGTATAGACGTTCCCGTCGCTGTCCTTGAATGAGATCTGGACGGGGATACTCTCAACCGTGCCGTCGGTTGAGAAGGTGATCTCGAAGCTCCCGAAATCATCCGGCTTGAGGGCCTGGACCACGTAGGTCTTGTACGGGTCTTCAGGGATTGCCGGTGAAAGGGCGGTCACCATGACGGCGTTTGCCGTCTCGAGCCCGGCATTGGTCACGTCACCCGTTACGCGGTAGCTCATCCCCTCCGGCATCACCTGGATATTGCTCATCACCGGGTCTGCCTGTTTCTTGTCATGCCCAAACGTGATCGGGATCTCCAGGGTCACGTCATGGGGATTGTCGCCATTGTTGTAGGTCAGGTTGAGGATGAGCGTTGTCTCCTGATCCGGGGTGATGGAGACATTGACCGGTGTTTTTGCCGCGGCCGCAAGGTCGCCAATGAATACGCGCTCGGGATTGGCAGTAATGCCGGCACCAGAGGCGGTGAGGATGACATTCCTTACATTGTTCTTCCGGGGGTTTGCCACCTGCAGGTAGATGGTCTTCTTCTTCCCCTGCGTGAAGGCATCGGGTTTGTCGACGACTGTCAGTTCAAGGGGGGTATTGTCGATCTGGACCAGCGTCTTATGGTTGAGGTCGGAATCGTACAGGCTGACCGAGAAGGTCGGATAATAATCCCCGCTGACCCCGTTAGCTAAGATGGAGAACGTGAACGGGCGTGTCTGGAGCGGGCCGAGGGTTGTGGTAGTGCCGTAGTTGCCGCCCACCAGCGAGAAAGTACTGTCCCGGAAGACCACATGGGTCAGCTTGATGCTGGTGTTTGCGTTGCCGTTCGTGATCTTGTAGGTCACGGTTCCTTTATCGCCGGAGAAAAACGAACCGGGATCGAAAACCGTTTCAGCAACATAGACCTTCCCGGTGTAGTAGGTTCCGGAGACCGGATCCTCGTTGATGTTTGAATAGGCTCCACTGGCAACGCCGACTGCCAGGCTGACCAGCAGGGCGACAAAGAGTGAAGTGATTATCTGGCTGATTCTCATTTACGATACTCCAAGCATATAGATCATGTAGAAGATCCATGCGATGACCGGGATGCCAACGCAGATGGCTGCGTCCCGCATCGACAGTTTCCTGGCGTGCTGGAGGCCGAAGATCCAGATGTTCGCACTCCAGAGCAAGAAGACGATGGTGACAAGGGCCGAGATCTGGGTCAGCTCCACCATAGCCGGGTCTTTCATAAGGGAGGTTGTTACCTGCTGCACTGCAACAGGGTCCTGCATCATGGCGGAGGTGATCTTCGGAACAACGATCTTTGGCACGTATTCGAATGCTGCGATAAGGGTGATGACCGTACCGATCACCTGGGGGAGGTAACCGTACCCGATTACCTTTAAGGTACCGGAGAAACTGCCGGACCCCTTGAATACGATGGATATACCATACACGAGGGCAGCCCAGATAACCCAGAAGATAAAGACTCCCAAAAACGCGCCGATCACGGATGATAACAGGACAATCGTATCAAGACCGGCCATGGCGCCGCCCATCATATGCGCAGTTACCCCGCCGATCAGGTACCCGTACACCGCAGCGGTAATGCCCCCGGCAAGGAGGATGAGCAGCGGCAGGGTCATGCTCTCTTTTTCAGTATCAAGGCCCGAAAAGAACTGGCCGGGTCGGATAAGGATGTCAATAATAGAATGTGTCATATTTCACCTGTAC
>NZ_PIZH01000220.1 GCF_002835825.1 Methanoregula sp.
TTGAGGATAACGTTGGTGGTCGTCTGAAGAAGCCTCCGCTCCATCACATCATCTACCCCATCCTTCTTTTTCGAAAACTTGAGAAACAACGCCATGTATTCACCCTCACGCTGTTTCTTATTGCCTACCAGCCTCGGGTACTCCATACCATGGGCCTGCAATTCTGATCCCGCCGTGTGGGCATGCCTGAACGCATACGCCGGATGCGGCGTGTGAGCTCCCCTCTGAAATCAGGAAAAACGGAAATCCGTTCCCGACCCTGCAGGCATCATCTGTTGGCACAGATTCTGCTGCATGAAGCTCACCTGCGAAACCAGGACAAGCAACCACACAAATTTTACAGCTAGTACAATGTTTTTTTGTTATGTGCACTGCAAATGCCATTTCTGATTTTCACGCACCAGCTATAGATCGATTCTTAAAATCGACTAACAAAAAGTGGTAGAAGATGATAGATAAATGTTCTGAAATTTACTGGCGATGTACCCCCGTTTTATAGGCGATTGTATTATTTTAGTTTAAATACCTGGTTCGGATGTTAATGGGAAAAAGGCCTCAGTTAATTAATTTCAATATACCTCTTTCGATTATCTCTTGTTATATTGCTGCGCTTTCGTTTGTTATGTCCAGCCCAAAAATGTAATTAGAAACTTTATTCAGTGACCATCATAGTACCTTTGTGGTACCGGAGGTAATCTCATGGAAATCAACGGCGTTACTATTGACAATACCTATGCAGAGGCATTCCCGACCTGGGTCTGCCGGGTCATCATCACTGCAGTGAACAAGGAATGGGCACGGAAGGCAGCAACCGAGGCAACCGGGTTTGCAACATCTGCGATCGGCTGCCCCTGCGAGGCAGGTATCGAGTGCGAACTCGACGGTTCCGAGACGCCCGACGGACGCCCTGGCGTGGCAATCCTGATCTGTGCCAGCAAGAAGAAATTAAAAGAGCAGGTCGTCGAGCGCCTTGCAGAATGCGTCCTGACGGCACCCACGACCGCTGTCTTCAATGGCATCACGAATGCCGAGGAGAAGATCCCCGTCAAGCTCCACTTCTTCGGAGACGGCCACGAGTACCAGAAGGAAGTCGGCGGCAGGAAGTGCTGGGTCATCCCGATCATGGAAGGAGAATATGTCGGCGAGGAAGAGTTCGGCATTGTCAAGGGTGTTGCAGGCGGGAACTTCTTTGTCATGGGCGAGAACCAGATGGCAGCCCTCATGGGCGCCCAGGCAGCAGTCGAGGCTATCGACGGCGTTGCCGGGACCATCACGAGCTTCCCCGGCGGTGTCGTTGCGAGCGGCTCCAAGGTCGGCAGCCTGAAGTACAAGTTCATGCCCGCATCCACAAACGAGAAGTACTGCCCGACCCTTCGCGAGAAGGTTGCAGACACCAAGATCCCGGCCGGTGTCAAGGCGGTGTACGAGATCGTCATTGACGGTATTGACGAGAAATCGGTTGCAGCAGCAATGGCAGCGGGTGTCAAGGCCGCAGTAACCGTCCCGGGTGTCAAGTTCATCTCGGCCGGCAACTTTGGCGGCACGCTCGGACCTTTCAAGATCGAGCTCCACAAAGTCCTCTGATTTTTTCTTTTTTTTGTTCAACTAAAATCACCATTCCCGCCATGTGTATGCTGCTCCACTAAGATAGTGCAAATTCACGGTTCCTGCTCTATTGTTACTATGCATACTGTGTGGGAGATTGCACGGGGAAAGATCGATCTGTATATATAGGGTTATTGCCGATTATTTTGTTAACGAAAATTTCGGCGATAACATGATCACCCTTACTCCCAACGAAGTCACGAAACGGTTCGGACCACTCTTCTCGCAGAAATTTCTGGTTATGGTCGATGAGCAGAGCGGCAGGGCCGAGATCCTTGAGCAGTGCCGGGCACGGGGCCCCATTGAATGGGATGCCATGAACCGGAAGCGTGCCGGTGGTGCGGTTCAAAGCTGTTCTGTTGAAGGAACGTCCATGGTGATTTTAGCAAAACTGGGCCGGCATCCGGTGAATTTCGGTGCAGCGGCCGGGGAGATCGGCGGGCAGGCGCTCGAAGCAGTCGAAGTGTCGGGCGATGAGGTGATCACATCGTGGGCCGGTATTGCCGGCGCCGGTGTCGGTGTTGCTGCCTGCCTCCCCCAGGCACCCGGTGTTATCCGGGCGGAATACCCTGGCGAAGAGGACCTGAAGATCGGCGGGGCTCGCACCAACCGTGTCCGGATCGTCTCCCCGCGGTACGAGAAGATCTGTATCGGCATTGACGACACCGATACGAAAACGGAAGGCGCAACCTGGGTGATGGCGCTCAAATGCGCCAGTGGCTGCACGATCCCCGGGGTAGAATTCATAAATATGCGTCTCATCCAGCTCAATCCGGCGGTCCCCACAAAGACCACGAACTGCGTTGGTTCGGCCCTGAATTTTGCCGTCCGGCCTGACAAGGTAACCGAACTGCTCGGATTTGTCCGGGCGTTTGTCGAGAAGAACACGTTCTCAAAGGATACCGGGATAGCGTACCACCGGGGGATCGGGTTCTCCCGCGACTCGCCTTCCTTCGCTGCTGTGAAGACCGAGATCATGAGCGTGGAGAATGCAGAAGCTGCGGCACGGGAAATGGACATCACTTTCATCGACACGAATGGCAGCAAGGGAAGGATCGGGGCACTGGGTGCGGTGCTCTGGGGTAACCGGGGTATCGAGGCAGCGGGGCTTTATGGCGAACATCTCTGAACCCTACGTCATCCACTACCCGCGAATCGTTGCAGTAGCCGACGGTTCCAACAGCACCGTGGAACTGATCGAGTTCTTTGACTGTATCGGCGGGGCCATGTGGTCTAAGCGCCATTACGCGCAGAGTCCCCTTGTCCGGGATGTCCGCTCTGTCGGGGCAACGATGCGGTACCTGCTGGAGACCGGTACCGTCGACCTTGCCCTGGAGGGATCGAAATTCCCGGCCGGGATATCATCCTGTATTGTCGACGGGTCGGAGATCGCGGTTACCTATATCGGCATGGGTGGGGGTGGCGTCGGGGCGGCGGCCTGCCGTTCTGACGCGGCCGGCGTCCTCCGGAGCAGGAGCGATCCCGCTGGCGGCGGGAAGATTGCCGCTGCCACGCTCTGGCTCCCCCGGATGCAACGGGTTCTGATCGGTGTGGACGATACTGACACTCCGGAGGAAGGGGCGACGTGGACCCTTGTCCACAACATTGCACGGGCAGTTGCCGACGAACGCTCCGTTTACCTCTCCCATACCATCGTCCAGCTCTTCCCGGTCCCCTACCGGACTAAAAACTGTGTAGGGCTCGTTGTCGAGTTCGCGACCAATGACTTAGATGGCCTGGTCGACCGCTTCCATACCCTGCTGGAGAAATATACCCTGTCACAAAAAACCGGGATGGCGGTGTATACCGGGTTTACCCCGAAAAAAGAACTGCTCGAGTACGGGCGTAAGGTCAAGCGTGGCGAGGTTGAGGCCGGACTCCTGGAATCGATAAAGGATCCGGACCTGCGGATTGTCATGAACGGCCGGGGGATTGTCGGGGCAGTTGCGGCAATCCCGTTTTTCACTGACTACGAGGAGGCGCTGGAACTATGCAGTGGAAAGACCTGAAATCCCGGCTCCTCGAAGCGGGGTCCGTGCACCTGACCGGTGAACCGGCGGAACGGTACACAGCCCGTTCCGCAGCAGGCCCCGGGGCCGGGGGAGGCGGTGCAGTGTTCTTTGCCATGGGCAGTCACCGGGTGAAACTTGCCCTGGATCCCATGCGTCCCGTGGCGATCGCCCACCGGGGGAATGGTGCAGCGGACCTCTGTCTTGACGGAACCCTCCTCCGTGGCAGGCTCCTTGAACCGGGTTTCCATTTCTCGTCCCAG
>NZ_PIZH01000221.1 GCF_002835825.1 Methanoregula sp.
TTCTTCTCGTCCACAGTCATCTTGCAGATGGGGTCGATAGCCATAGAATACCTCAGTTCCTCCCTTTCTTTGCATCGGGTATATAGTTTTTTAAGAGGAGCGAGAGCGTGACAACCGTAACAGAACTTGCTGCCATCGCAAGCGCTGCGAATTCGGGGCGGAACGTGATGCCGAACCACGGGTACAGCACACCGGCGGCTACCGGGATCAGCGCCACATTGTACGCAAATGCCCAGAAGATGTTGCCCCGGATCCGGCCCATCACCTTCTTCGAGAGCTGGATTGCGGCGACGGCATCGACAAGATCGTCCCGAACGAGCACGATATCCCCACTCTCGATGGCAACGTCCGTGCCGCTGCCGATGGCAATTCCCACGTCAGCCTGCGCAAGGGCCGGTGCATCGTTGATCCCATCGCCGACAAACGCAACGACCCCTCCTTTGTCCTGCAACCGCCGGACCTCTGCGGCCTTGTCCTGCGGCATGACTTCTGCAATAACGGTGCTGATCCCGGCCTGCCGGGCAATCGCATCCGCGGTCCTCCGGTTGTCGCCCGTGATCATCGTAACGTCCTTGCCCATAGCGCTGAGCCGGGCGATTGCATCTCGTGTCGTTGGCTTGATGCTGTCGGCAATCGCGATCAGGCCTGCGATGGCACCGCCGGCAGCAACGAGTACGACCGTCTTTCCTTCCTGTTCGAGTGAAACGATCCGCGCCTCGATCTCACCGGGAATGGCAACGGATTTTTCCGCGAGGAAGGCACGGTTCCCGACCAGCACAATCTCGCCAAGAACCGTTGCTGCAACCCCTCTCCCGCCGAAAGTATCAAATCCGGTTGCCTCACCGGCTTTCACGCCCCGGCTTTCAGCCGCCCGCACAACCGCCTCGGCCAGCGGGTGCTGCGAGTTCTTCTCGACTGCTGCAGCAAGGGACAGGAGCGTCTCTTCCTTGATCCCGACCGGAACAATATCCGTGACTTCGGGTTTTCCCCGGGTCAGCGTCCCGGTCTTGTCAAAGACGACGGTCGTCACCTTCTCGGCAACTTCCAGCGCCTCGCCGTTCCGGATCAGGATCCCGAGTTCGGCGCCACGGCCCACGCCAACCGTCACAGCAGTCGGCGTGGCAAGCCCCAGCGCACAGGGACAGGCCACGACCAGTACGGAGATGAATGCAGTCAGGGAAAAGAGTGCGGTTGCATGGAAAGCAAAATACCAGAGCAGGAACGAGACCGTTGCGATGATCAGGACGGCCGGGATAAAGTAGGTAACAGCAACATCCGCGATCCGCTGGACCGGCGGCTTCGATCCCTGTGCGTCCTCGACCAGCCGGATGATCTGCGCAAGCACGGTCTCCTTCCCGACCTTCTCCGCCCGGACCTTCAGCACGCTGTTCGTGTTCAGGGTCCCTCCCACGACATGGCTCCCGCTCTTCTTCAGCGGGGGCACCGGCTCACCTGTGATCATCGCTTCGTTGACGTAACTCTCGCCTTCGACAACCACGCCGTCCACGGGAACGCTCGCGCCAGGCTTCACCACAACGATATCGCCCGGCACAACCTCCTCGACTGCCATCTCGCGTTCGGTCCCGTCGCGGACAACGATCGCGACTTTAGCCCGCAGCCCCGCGAGCTTCTTGATCGCGTCCGAGGTCCGGCCCTTTGCCCGTGCCTCCAGGAACCGGCCCAGCATCAGGAACGCGGCGAGCATGATGGCTGTATCGTAGAACATGTACTCGTGCGTGAGGACGATCGAAAAGGTGCCCATCACGCTCGCGACGTAGGAGACGCCCGTCCCCATCGCATACATGACATCCATCGAGAGTTTCCTGTTCTCAAGCGAGATCCATGCTGCCCGGAAGATCGGGGCTGCGACAAAGACAAAGACCGGCGTTGCGATGACCAGCATCACATACGACAGTGTGTGCATGGAAATGGGGAGCGGCACAAACATCGCGATCATCAGCGGGATGCTTACCGCAAACCCGACCATGAACCGGACGAACTTGTCGTGCAGGTCGGCGTCCCGGGCTTTCTTCTCCGCCTCCTCGCTCACCTCTCCGGAGATCCCGAGGTACAGGTACCCCGCATCCTCGATTGCCTTCTTCATATCCGCCAGATCAGAGAGCGAGGGATTGTAGGTAACATACGCTTTCTCAGTACCGAGGTTTACCGACACTGTTGCAACGCCGTGTAGTGCCCTGAGCGCAGCCTCGATTGTCTCCACGCAGGTGGCGCACATCATGCCCCCGACCTTGATGGTGACCTCGCTGTTCACCACTTCATAGCCAGCGTCCTTCACCGCTTTCTCCAGTGTTGAGAGCGAAACTTTTTCCGGGTCGAACTCGACATGCGCTTTTTCCGTGCCAAGGTTCACCTGCGCTTTTGTCACATCCTTCAGCTGCGAAAGCGACTCTTCGATATTGACGGCGCACGTAGCGCAGGTCATTCCCGTGATCTTCAGTTCGGCCTTCTTCTTCTCCGGCTCCGGCATGCTTCTCCTCCCTGTGTGGTGTCTTCACCCTGAGGATATTAATCGTTGTGAACCGGACGTTCGGCTCTTTGGGAATGTTCTGTGGGCCGGGCGGTCCGGGTGAATGATGCCGATGAAAGAATGACAAAAAAGTGGATTATCTCCAGGTAACCCTGAGGGCATCTCGCTGCGGTACACGAGGGAACGGGAATTTCGGGTAACCGACCATCATTGCGCAAAAAGACCGGTGGTTTTCCGGAAGCTGCAGCGCCCGGGCAACATCCGGCGATGCATCGGCAGCAATCTGGACAAAGCCGGCCCAGCAGGTGCCAAGGCCAAAGGCCGGTGCAGCAAGGTCAAGGTGCGTCATCGCAATCACCGAATCGATCGAAAGGTTCGGGTTGTCCTTAGGGCCGTGGGCAATGACGAGCGCAGGTGCCCCGTGACAGATGAGGTCCCGTCCGCTTTCCCATTTCCCGATGATCATCGGAAGAATGGGAGCCAGCGGGTGCATCGGCTGGTTCTTTACGCTATCGCGGGCCCACGCAATCACCACGCCGGCAAGATCGCGGACTGCCCCGGGATCCCGGATGACCGTCCAGTGGACCGGCTGGCCGTTCATGCCGCTTGGGGCATACCGGACAATCTCCAGCACCGCGTTCAGCGTCTCCCGCGGGACCGTTTCAGGTTTGTAATGACGGACGCTCCGCCGCATCATGAAATGGCGTGCGATCTGCCCGGGGGTGACGGGCTCTTCTTCGCATTCAAGAGCTGCAGGACGGCCATTGTCATACCGGACCGTGATGGCTCCCTGTGGGCAGACTGCCATGCAGTGTCCGCAATGGCAGCAGGCAGCTGCAAGCAGGGGATCGGCCGCTGGATTTCCCGTGGTATTATTCATGGTGAGGATGAAGTACGGGCAGAGATCGATGCAGGTCCTGCAACCAGTACATAATTCGGGGTTGACGGAGATTGTTGTCATGGCGTTTACAGTTCCCGTACGCCGTTCCGGCTGCGGCGCAACCGGTCCGGCTCGTACTGCCTCCTCCATTGGGGATGTGCGCTGAAATATGAAGCAGTACAAAAAAATGTATATAGCATCAGAAAATGTACTAATGGAGAATTTTTGCGCATTATGAAATCGGAACCCGGAGCAGCGTCTCTTCACGTGTATATTTCTGTTATCGGGGGCAAGTGGAAACCGGAGATCCTCTGGTTTCTCCGGAAGAGTCCTCTGCGGTTTTGCTAACTCCATCGGAGTATTCCAGGGATCACGCAGGTCACGCTGACCAAAAACCTCCGCGACCTCGAGCTGGACGGTATCTGGAGCCGTACCGTTGTTCGCTGAGACCCGCCACGCGGTCGATG
>NZ_PIZH01000222.1 GCF_002835825.1 Methanoregula sp.
CTTGTATTATTGTCGGTGGGCGACGTGTTCCCGTATCGCCGTGGTCCGTCGGCGCGGGTGCCGCGTGAACCCCCCGTGACGGCCGCGCAGCCGATCGGGCCGTGGACCAGGTGGGCCGCGTCCGTGACCGGGTTTAAGACCACCCGTGCCCCGCAGAAGACGCAGGCCCGCTGGCTCACCGAGCCGGCCAGGCTGTCGTCTGCGCAGTGGATCGCTGTCTTGCTCTTCCCTGCCGTCATGATCGAACGTTCGCGTTCGTTTAAGACAACCGGTACTCCGGCTGCCGGCAGGGTGCAGAGATCTTCCATGGTTTCCTCCTTTCTCATTTTTACAATATCAGTTCGAAGTCCTCATCGAGAGCATCGCGGTCGCGCCGTTCGAGGAGCGCATTGCTGATCTGCTCGATTAAGCGCAGGCAGCCCCGGTACCCGACAACGGGCATCAGCGGGTGGACGGCCCGGTCCAGGATGGGAAAGCCGAACCGCACGAGCGGGATGTCCTCTTTCCGTGCAATGTACTTACCGTAGGTTGTGCCGATCAGGAGGTCGACCTTCTCCTCGCGGATCCACTGGTGGAGCTCGAAGAGGTCGCCATCCGCTTTTACCCGGCTCCCGGTGATCCCGGCTGCTTCCAGCATTGCATTGACCTCGGCCTCGAACGTCTTGCCGGGCGTGCCGGTCAGGACATACTTCGGGACCATCCCCATCGCGATCAGGAACTCGGTCATGGCGATGAGGTGGTCGGGGTCGCCGAAGAGGGCCACAGTCTTCCCCTGGTAGTGGAAGTGGGTGTCGATCAGCGTGTCGATGACCTGGCCCCGCTCGACTTCAAGGGATTTTGGCACCTCGACGCCGAACCAGTCTTTTAATGCCATGATGAAGTCATCGGTAGCTTTGAGGCCGATCGGGAGCTTGAGCGGGATACCGGTAACCCCGCATTTCTCCTGCAGGAGGTCTGCGGCATCGTTGGACGCAAACGACCCGAGGGCGAGCGTCAGCGATGAGTTGCCGGCATCGCGGATCTCCGCAACCGTTGCCCCTCCCTTAGGATACATCTGGTACCTGCTCGTGAGCGGCGTATCGAGGACCCCGCTGGTGTCCGGGAACAGGATCAGCTTCACGCCCATCTCATTGACGATCCTGCGGATCTCGCGCATGTCGCCGGGGTTCACGAAGCCCGGCAGGACGTTGACCTGGTCCTTCTGGAACCCGTCCGACTGGGAGAGGTACGAGACCATGGCCCGGCACATGCCGGCAAAGCCGGTGATGTGCGAACCCTGGTAGCTCGGGGTGTTGACATGGATCACGACCTTCCCTTCGGGGATCTCGGCCTGCCGGATGATATTCGGGATATCGTCGCCGATCGTTTCGGAAAGGCAGGTCGTGTGGACGGCCATGATCTCCGGGTTGTAGATCGCAAACACGTTCTTGATCGAGGTCTTCAGGTTGGCTGCGCCACCGAAGACCGATGCGCCTTCCGTGAAGGAGCTCGATGAGGCCATGACGGGGTCCCGGAAGTGCCGGGTCAGGTGCATGCGGTGGTAGGCACAGCAGCCCTGCGAGCCGTGGCTGTGCGGCAGGCACCCGTGGATGCCGAGCGCCGCGTACATGGCGCCGATGGGCTGGCAGGTCTTTGCCGGGTTGATCTTGCCGGTGGTGTGATCCACCGGTCCTTCCGGCAAGCATTCAAGCATGGGGTTCACTTCCTTTCTCTTGTGCTTTCTCCCACGGGGAGATGATCATCTTCCAGGCCGGTGTCGAGACGGCGTTTGCCACATCGCGGGCAAAGTTGATGGCGCCGTTGTACCCGGCATAGGGGCCGGCATAGTCGTACGAGTGGAGCTGCTTTGAGGCAACGCCGAGCTTGTGGGCAATGTACTTGTCCCGGACACCCGAGAAGATCAGGTCGGGGTGATATTTTGCCACCAGCTCTTCCACCTCGTGGTGGTTGGCGTCGTCGATCATCAGCTCGCCGTTCTTCATGCTCGGGTACATCCCTTCGTAGAAACTGAGCGGGACCTCTTTTTTCAGGGCCTCGTACTGCTCCTTTGTCATGCCGAGGTACTCGTGGGCCTCGCGGAACTTCTCCGGGTCTGGTGTGAGATGGAGTTCGGGGATGTTCTTTGAGTCCGCATCGCTCTTGATGGTCGGGATGACCTGCCGTCCTTCATAGTTGTCGCGGTGGGCGAACTCGTACCCTGCCACGACCACTTCCATGCCCAGGTCCCGAAGCAGGTACTGGTAGTGGTGGCTGCGGGACCCGCCGACGAACGCGAACGCGGTTTTTCCTTCGCAGATCTTCCGGTACTGCTCTATGACCGGCATGATGCGGGCGGTCTCGCGGGCGATGACCTCCTCGGTCTTCTGTTCAAGTTCCGGGTCGTTGAAGCATTTTGCCATCTGGCGCAGCGACTCGTTCGTGGCTTCGATGCCGATGAAGTTGACCTTCAGCCACGGCATGCCGTACTTTGTCTCCATCATCTCGGCGATGTAGTTGATCGACCGGTGGCACTGGACGAGGTTTAAGTCGGCCAGGTGGAGGCGTTTGATGTTCTCGTAGCTCGCGTCACCGGTCAGGATGCTGTTGACGGTGTAACCGATATCCTCCAGGATCCGTTCGAGCTCCCAGCCGTCGCCGCCGATGTTGTACTCGCCGAGGATGTTGATGACATGCTTCCCGGGCTTTCGCTCCGTGCCGGTGCCGACGACCTTCTCCATGATGTTGTTGTTGGCAATGTGGTGGCCTGCCGACTGGCTGACGCCTTTGTATCCTTCGCAGTTGAAGGAGAGGACCTGGATGCCGTGCCGTTCCTGCGCTGCTTTTGCCACCGCATTGATGTCGTCCCCGATGAGGCCGACCGGGCAGGTGGCGCAGATGTTGATTGCCCGCGGGTGGAATGCGAGAACGACTTCGTCGATCATCTTCGCGAGTTTCTTCTCGCCCCCGAAGACAATGTCCGGCTCCTGCATGTCGGTCGTGAAGCAGAGCTGGCTGTAGACCTTGTCTTTCGGTGTTGTCTCATCGGCCCGGGCCTTGTTCCGGCGCGTGCCCCAGCTGTAGTACCCGCAGCCGACCGGGCCGTGGGTGATGGTGACCATGTCCTTGATCGGGCCGACCACGACACCTTTGCACCCGGCGTACGCACAGCCGCGCTGCGAGATGATGCCGGGGATGGTCCGGGTGTTCGCTTCGATCTGTGGGCAGCACCCGGCTGCCTCGTTCTTTAAGACAAGGTGCTTCTTCCGGTTTTTCTTTACGGTATCCGGGTAGGCTTCGAGCATCCCGTCTAATCCTGGTTCCGTTTCTGCCATGATTGCCCAACTCCTCCCTTACCAGATTGCTGCTTCTCCCGCTTCGCCGGTGCGGACGCGGAGCGCGTCGCTGACCGGGAGCACAAAGATTGCCCCGTCGCCGATCCCGTACTCGGTCCGGTTCGCCTGAGTTATCGCTTCCACGATCCGCGGCACATCGTCGTCGTGCGCAAGGACCGTGAAGAGGCGTCGCGGGAAGAACCGGGACCCGTCCAGGAAACTGGTGATCAGGTTCTCCGTATCCGTTGCATCGCTGAACTCGTCCATGCCCATGGCAAGGAGTTTCTCGCGGCACTTCTCCAGCTCCTGCGGGTCGGTGACGAGCTTTCCCCGTCCTGATACTTTCACCGCGGTGAACCCCGCAACCCCGGCCGCCACGAGGGCTTTCTTGGTTGCGCCGGTCTTCTTCATCCGGACGATCGCCATGATCTCTTTCATCGCGATCGCCTCAGAGGCCCGGGCTGGTCTTCGAGATCGTGTAAGCTTCCTCGACCGGGGA
>NZ_PIZH01000223.1 GCF_002835825.1 Methanoregula sp.
TCCCCGGGAGCGACTGGGAGTCACGGGACTGTGCGGCCCGGGCATCGGCCAGCGAGTCCCCGCCATGGGGGCACGCGGGGATGTCGCTGTTCCAGGCAAGCTTCACGTTGAAGAGGTCCTTTAACCGGGGCATCGCAGTACCGGGAACAAGCTCAGCTTTCGGGATAAGCACGGTGCCGGTGAATTGCAGCGTACGCATACCCCGGGCCTCGTCACTTGGGTGAAGGAGTGCATGAGCGGTGTGCGGCTGCGCACCCTCGATCTTCGCTTCGACCGGGTCCGGCACGCAGAAGTACCGGTTCGCGGTCGGATCGACCAGTTTCTTGTTCTCTGCGTAGAGGTTATCCCAGGAGAACGAGATGTCCACATCGCCGATCCCGATCGCGATCATCGCGTTCTTTACCGCTTCGGGCAGGATCCCGCGCCGGGCAAGGGCCCGCAGGGTGCCAAGCCGTATGTCATCCCAGCCGGTGTAGGTGCCTTCCGTAATCCCGACCCGCATCTGTGATGTGGAGAGGACAACGCCTTCGATCCCCATCCGGCCATAGTGCCGGTACACCGGCTGCTGCCAGCCAAAGTGGTCGTAGATGAACTTCTGCCGGCGGGTGTTGGCGATATGGTCCTTGCCCCGGATCACGTGCGTGACGCCGAGGAGGTGGTCGTCTGCCACCACCGAGAAGTTCATCAGCGGATATACGTGCGCCTTCACCTTCGGGTGTGGGGGTGCATCGAGGATCCGGAACGCCGGGAAGTCCCGCATGGCCGGGTCGGGATGGGTGAGGTCTGTCTTGATCCGGACCGAGGCCTCGCCCTCTTTGAACGTGTGGTCGAGCATCTTCTGCCAAAACTCAAGGTTCTTTTCCACGCTGTTCCCGCGGCAGGGACAGGCTGTCTTGTTCTGTTTGAGTTCTTTGAACTGCTCGTTGTCGCAGGTGCAGACATACGCCCCGCCTTTCTCGATCAGCTGTCTGCAGAGATCGTAGTAGATCGGGAGACGGTCGCTCTGGGTGACGACCTCGGTGATGCCAAGCCCGAGCCATTTGATGTCTTGCTGTACGGTCTGGTACGCTTCCGAGTCCACGCGTTTCGGGTCGGTATCCTCGATCCGGAGAATGTACCGGCCGCCATACTGTCTGACGTAAGCATCGTTGAGCGCTGCGGCACGGGCATGACCGATATGGAGCGGGCCGGAGGGGTTTGGGGCAAACCGCATCACAACGCCCTTCTCTGCACCCTCAAGTTCCGGAAGAGTTTTCCTCTTCTCGTGCTTCTCGGACATCGCCGAGATCATTTCCGGGGCACGGGCCTGGAGCGTGGCAAGCCTTTCCTCAGGAGAGAGTTTTGCCACATCGGCAATCGCCTCCTTGGCGAGGGCCGAGACTTCCTTTGCCCGGCTCCGGAGCTCCGGGTGGGCCCCCATCACCATGCCGATCACCGCACCCGGCTGGGGCACGCCACCGTGCTTTACCGCGTTCTGCAGTGCGCACAAAAAGAGTGCCTCTTTGGGATCGTCCCCTGCCATCCTAATAACTCCGGGTAACGAAGAACTCGCCGATGTCCATTAAGAGCTGGCGTTCGTCTGACTCGGGAAGAAGCCCGAGATGACGGTTGCTGTCCTTCACAAGGTCTGCAGCCATCTGTTTCACTTCCGGGATGACCCCCGCATCGGTAAGTTCCCGGATCGCCTCATCGATATCCGCCTTCGAGAGCTCGCGCCGGTACTTCTGCAGGTCAAGGCCCTTCTCGCGTGCCTTGATCATGATGAGGGTCTGCTTGCCCTCGCGGAGGTCGGATGCCTGGTCCTTCCCGCTCTTTTCGGGCGGCGTCAGGAGGTCGATGAGATCGTCCTGGATCTGGAAGGCGATGCCGGTATTGAGCCCGAAGTTATACAGGGCTTTCACCTGCACGCCATTCCCGCCGGCAAGGATGGCACCGATACCTGCTGCCGCCGCATACAGGACACCGGTCTTCTTTTTCACCATCTCCATGTACTCGCCTTCCGTGACATCGTCCCGGTGCTCAAAGGACATGTCCATGTGCTGCCCTTCACAGATGTCGGCGCAGGCCCGGGCGAGCATGTTGATGGCTTTCACCTTGGCATCGTCCTTTGCAGTGACGAGCGAGATGTGCTCGAACGCCCGGGAATAGAGGACATCGCCGGCAAGGATCCCCGTGGGAATATCCCACTTCGTATGCACGGTCTGGACTCCGCGCCTCAGGCGGTCATCGTCCATGATATCGTCATGGATGAGCGTGAAGGTGTGCGTCACTTCGAGGGCGAGAGCGGCCTGGAGGATGTCATCCGAGCTGCCGGGTTTCACCGCATCCGCTGCGAGCATGACAACAGCAGGGCGGAGACGCTTGCCGCCGGCTGCAAGGAGGTGGGCGGATGCCTTGTTCAGTTCGCCGGCCTTGTCGACATAGTAGCGGTCGATCATGTGATCGATCTGCTCTGCGACCGATTTCAGATACGGTGAAAGTTCTGACATTGTGATTCCCCGTTAATTGATCCTGACCCTCTGGCCGTTCCTCAGGAGATGGACGGTTGAATGGGCTGTGTACCCAAGCTCACCGGCAAACTGGGTATAGTCTGCCGTCATCGTCAGGTTCCCGTGCGCCGGGATAACATGCTGCGGCTGCAGGAGCTGGAGGAATTCGAAGTGGTCCTCCCGGTACGCGTGTCCGCTGACATGGAGATCCTCGAAGATCCGCACGCCGAGCATCTTCAGCCGGGCCTCAACCATGTAGCGCTGGCCATGGTTCATCGGGTTCGGGATGACATTTGCCGAGAAGATGACCTTGTCTCCCTTCCCGAGCTGGTAGGGGGTATCCCCGGTCGCGATCCTTGTGAGGATGGAGCCCGGTTCGCCCTGGTGGCCGGTGACAATCGGCAGGAACTTGTCCTTTCCGGCTTTCAGCATCCGGCGCAGGGTGCGGTCAACCGTCCGCCGGTTGCCAAAGACACTCGTGGTCTCCGGGAACGAGACGAGCTTCATCTGCTCGGCCGTGACAGCGTACTTCTCCATAGAACGGCCGAGGAGGACCGGTTTCCTTCCGATCTCGTGGGCACACTCCGCGATTGTCTTGACACGCGAGATGTGCGACGAGAAGGTGGAGACAACGAGCGCGTTCTTGTCGTCCTCGTAACTGGTAAGGGTGTCCCGGACCAGGTCCCGGGCGATCCGCTCGCTCGGGCAGCGTCCTTTCCGACCGATGTTCGTACACTCAACGATCAGGGCAAGCACCCCCTCCTTCCCAATCTGGCGGAAGCGGGCGAAATCCGGAGGTTCGCCGATGACCGGTGTCCGATCCAGCTTGAAGTCCAGAGCGTACACGATCGCACCGTGCGGGGTGTGAAGCACCGGTGTCACCGTGTCGATGATGGAATGCTGGTTCCGGACAAACTCGAGCACCAGGTTCTGGGAGAGTGTGTACCGCTGCCCCGCCTTGAGTGCAAAGAGCTTGTTGTTCGCAGAAAACTTCTGCTCTCCCGCGATCTGCTGCCGGATCAGCTCCGTAGTGTAGGGCGTAGCGATGATCGGTGCATTGTACCGGTGGGCCAGCTTCGGGATTGCCCCGATATGGTCGAGGTGCCCGTGGGAGCAGACAATGGCCTTAACAGTCCCTTCAAGCCCGTTCATCAGGGTGTCGTCAGGGATCGCCTTGATCTTAATGAGATCCAGCGAGTGCATGTTCTCCAGTTCCGCATCCTCGTGGATCATCACCTGGTCGAGGCGGAGCCCCATGTCGAAAATGACAATGTCCTTGCCACAGCGGACCGCGGTCATGTTCCGCC
>NZ_PIZH01000224.1 GCF_002835825.1 Methanoregula sp.
CGGTTGAGTAAACCGGTAGCAAGATCTGGTTCATCATCCCGGCAGCCCGCCGTTCTTCCGGCGGGATGGTCTTGTCGGCTCCGGGCGAGTAATCCACCACAGACGTTGAGAGCGGGTCGTCCGGCCGCTCATCCTGCGTGGGGAGGTGAAGGTCCCTGACCATTCCGGGATTGTCAAGAATCTCACCGGCATAATACGCCATGATGTTCAGGTCGTCACCGATCTGTTCGATGATGATATTGCTGATATATGCCTGATCTTTTGCCAGCCGGAGGAGCGATGCCTGCGCATCGCGTTCGAGTGCCTCCGTACTGTCTGCGCTGGCACGGTTGCCAAGGTTCGTGCTGCTGGTTACGGCGTACTGCCCGGTATCTTCCATCTGCACAAACGCGATGAACGCTGTGACAAGAAGGGCGCCAAGGGAGAGGGCAAGAAAAGCGAGAAGGATCTTTGTCCTGACGGAAAAGCTGAACCTGCTGTTACTCTTCCCGCTGCCGGCCATTGTATGCATTCAGTGCTTAAAACAAAAAAAACGTTCGCTTTCCGACGTAGGGGGAAACAAGGGCCCCGGCTGCGATTACCCCCTTCAAACCGTGTCGTCGGATGGTTGTTTGGCACGCTCTCTATATATCGCCGCCCGCAGGAAGTAACCGGCCGTACGGACAACAGCGGGGAACATCGCACCAACAATCCTTATCGCGCTTCCGGGTGAATAATAGTTCAGAGAACCATGACAGAATCCCCGCCCGAAGGCAGTCCCTCTGATGATGAACCGTGCGAGCAGTGCGGCCTCTGCTGCCGGATCTTCGGCCCCGGCATCACCCCCACTGTTCCCAATGTATATGTCTGGATCGAGCAGGGAAGGATTGATATTCTGAAATGGTTCGTTGCGTTCATGGAGCGGGGGGATCCTGTGCCCTGCACCCGGCTGAAAAAAGAAGATTTGGGAATTGTTGTCTCGTTCGAGATGCGTAACACGGAGACCGGGGAATATGCCACGGTCTGCCCGTTCCTGCGCCGGGTGGCAAAGACCCGGTACCTCTGCGGGATCCACACGGTGAAACCCGATATGTGCTGGAATTACCAGCCCTGGGTCTGGGGGGAGACCTATTTCAACCGCTGCCCCTCGCTCCGGCGTACCGGCGGGAAATGCCGCTGGCCGCTGTGATCCCTGCCGTGATCGGGCACGGTTGGCATAGGCGGGGAGCCCGTCTTTATTCCCGGCCTGTCGGGATTATCCTGTTCGTGGAGCAAAACAGCGATCCTGCACCCCGCAGCTGGACCGGGCCACACTCTCATGAAAAGAGCGGGCGGAGGAAGAACCGGTGCGGGCCGAGTTTCCCGTCAAAGTTCGATGCCCCGATATGGCTTGCCTTCCCGGTCTCCGCAGCGGCAGTGATCCCTTTCCTCATGGCCTCTTTGACAGCGGCTTCGTCGGTTCCGTTCATCACGATCTCGTATATCGAGCCGACATCGTCCGGAACAAGGGAATCCGAAATCTTTCCTTTGAGGGTCGGGCAGAACAGGTGGTTGGTGCTGGCCGGCATCGGGAACCGGTAGTTTTTGCATGCCACCTTTGATCCGCTCCTGACAATCCCCCCGGCAAAACTCATGATGATCCCGGGCATCCCCCGGATCGACGCAGCGGCAGCGATTGCCGCGGCAAGGGCGGAGGGCTGGTCCTTTCCCATAACGAGGAAATTTCCACCGGCAATGCCCTTTACGGTACCGTACCGCTCCTCGCCGATGTAGTCCCCTTCCATCACCGGGATCTTCCAGCAGCTCCTCCCGCCAACGGTGCATCGTTCTTCGTACCTGTCGCCGAAATAGTGCATCCGGATGGCGAATCGGGACGGTGCGTCCGGAAGGCCATCGAACGCATGGGCAGTCGGGGCCGGGAGAACGCACTGCGAGATGCGGGCAGCCACATTGGCCTTCATGTTCTTCTTCTCGGCGCAAATCAGGATGGAGATACCCGGCCTGCCGTCCGGTGTCTCGGCAGGGAGGAACTCACGTTCGATCCCGGCTTCGCAGGGGCAGAAAATCTTCGATGTGGCAAACCCGGTTGCAACGGCAGCGGTTGTATATGCCCATTCTTTTGTGTCAGCCGTAATAATGACCCGTGATATCCAGGTGGGAAATGCTTCGGCAAACGTGTCAAGGATCTCCGTCCCATTGATCTTCATCGGGTATTCCTCCTTACGGGTATACAATTCCATCCTCGGTGATTATGTGATCCATGCGGACATCGGTGGGGTCCAGCGGGAGCCGTTCCATCTCCTGGCAGGCAAACGCGATGCCGATCTTGCGGAGCAACGGGAACTTTTCCAGGAACCGGTCGTAATAGCCCGCACCGTACCCGATTCTTGCCCCGGTCCGGTCGAACCCGAGCATGGGAAGGAGGATCGTGTCCACATCCTCGCCCCGGGCCGGTATCTCGTTCCCGATAGGTTCCGGAACGCCGAACGTGCTTGGCACGAGCGCGGCAAAATCCCGCAGGTAAGAGAGCCGGAGGCTTACATCCTCCTTGACGATGATGGGGACGATGACCGGGACGTTCCGGTCGAGAAGGCCCTGGATGATGGGGACGGTATTGACCTCCATCTCCTTTGACGTGTAGGCCATCACGGTCTCGGTGTCCCGGATTAAGGGCATCAGGTGCCCGCAGATGGCCCTGCTTTTGGTCAGTCGTTCCTCCGGGGTCATGGCACCCTTGCGTTCCCGCAGGATCTGCCGGATTCTGCTCTTCTCTTCCCGCATGGGCAGTAGTAGAGAACGGTGCTATTTATGTCTTTTTGGCGTATGCCCGGGTCCAGCCCTGTACGGGGCAATGATCCCCCTGCCTGCCCGGGACTCCGGGGGCTTACCTGCGGGATACCGCACGGAGCGCTGCCTCTTCCGTATCGTACAAGGTAAAGATGGAAGCGAACCCCGAGATGTCGATGATGTGGGTGACAAACGATGTTGGTGAGAAGAGGCCAAAATGGATCCCGGCGGGCTTTGCTGCCTTTGCCGTTGCGAGGAAGATCCGAAGGGCCGAGCTGGAGATGTATTTTGTCCCGGACAGGTCGCAGAGAATGGCTTCCGGCTGGCGTGCCACGAATTCCCGGAACTCCTTTTCAAGGCTGATGGCCGCGACATGATCCACGGATTCGGGAAGGGAGACGATGAGTGCTTTGCCCTGTTCGCGTACTGTACACAAACCCATAATACCTGCTCCTCAAGCGTGCTGGTTCAAGAGTCTTTTTGGCCCGTATTAAGAGTGTTGATTTGTGTTTTGGTACATTCTGGAACAGGGCCGGAAATCGCCTCCCTGTTTTGTGACGGATCCCGGATTTTCCCAATCCTGCCGTTCTGTGATAAAAAAGGTGATTATCCGGCAGCCGGGTCCGATACCCGGCCCAGGAAGAGGATTGCGCCGCTTTCGTTGTCCCGGATCAGGAAGATGAACGGGTGGTCAGCACGGAAGACCGGCGGTTTGTCACCGACTGGGGCCGCCCGGAGCCCCACGACAACAGCAGTTGCCGCTGCGGCCTCGGTGCCTTCCTCGTTCACGTCGATGTATGCCTTGTGGAAGACATCGCTGACGAAAAGGTCGTGCGTCCCGTCCATACCGGAGAAATCCGCAGATCCGGGGATTAATGCCGTGGGCATCCCCATGGCAGACAGGGTTTTTGTGAACGTCTATCCTGTCTCGACCCGGACATTCGGGTTGTCAACCTCTGCAGTCCGGTGCTGTGCGCTCTTTT
>NZ_PIZH01000225.1 GCF_002835825.1 Methanoregula sp.
ATCTCCTTCAACGGTAAATCCGATGAACGAAGCTTTCCCGCGTTTCTCAAATACACGGTCGATCCGGCTCATACAACACACCCCTGCATCCGCGCCACTTCAGATACGTCCTTGTCTCCCCGGCCGGAGAGGTTGATGACGACGATGTCATCGCGCTCGAACCGGTCGCGGTTTGTCATCACGTAGGCAATTGCATGGGCAGATTCAAGCGCCGGGATGATCCCTTCGGAACGCGAGAGGAACCGGAACGCATCGAGTACATCCGCATCATTGGCTGGGGCGTAGGTCACCCGGTTGCTGTCCTTCAGCATTGCGTGCTCGGGACCAACGCCGGGGTAGTCGAGCCCGGCAGAGATGCTGTGGGTGGGCAGCACCTGGCCATCGGGATCCTGGAGCAGGTATGAGAAGGCGCCGTGCAGAACCCCCGGCTCGCCGGCACAGAGCGTTGCCGAGTGCTCGCCGGTCTCGATCCCTTTACCCCCTGCCTCGACGCCGACCAGTTCAACATCGTCCTTGACGAAGGGGTAGAAGATTCCCATGGCATTCGAACCACCGCCAACGCAGGCAACGATTGTGTCCGGGAGCCGCCCCTCTTTTTCCAGGACCTGTTTTTTTGTCTCACGGCCGATTACTGCCTGGAAATCGCGGACAATCCGGGGATACGGGTGAGGGCCGACAACCGAACCGATCAGGTAATACGTATCCCGGACATTGGCCGCCCAGTCACGGAGCGCTTCATTCGTCGCATCCTTAAGGGTGCGTGTCCCGGATGTCACCGGTATAACCTTTGCCCCCATCAGTTCCATCCGGAAGACATTGAGGGCCTGACGCTTCGTATCAACTTCTCCCATGTAGACTTCGACCGGCATCCCGAATGCAGCACCCACGATTGCTGTAGCGACGCCATGCTGGCCGGCACCGGTCTCGGCGATTAACCTCTTTTTGCCCATGCGCTTTGCAAGGAGTGCCTGCCCGAGGGTGTTGTTAAGCTTGTGCGAACCACCGTGAACGAGATCCTCACGTTTGAGATAGATTTTGCACCCGAGATCTTTCGATGCGTTCGGGCAGAACGTCAGGGGGGTTTCCCGGCCGGCATATTCTTTCTGGAGGGCTGTGAGGTCTGCGGCAAACAGTGCATCGTTATCAATCTTCTCGTATGCCTCTTCGAGTTCCAGCAGTGCACTCATCAGCGTTTCCGAGACGTATTGTCCGCCGTAGTCCCCGTATCGTTTCTCCAGTGTCATGGTATCTGCTCCTGCGTGCGGCATGCGGCGATAAACGCCTTGATTTTCTTATGGTCCTTGATCCCCGGGGAGACCTCGACTCCGCTCGCTACGTCCACGGCATAAGGCCGGACCTCGCGGATCGCATCCCGGACATTTTCCGGGGTCAGGCCTCCGGCAAGGATGACTGGAATCCCGGAAGTCCTGACAGCGTCCCTGGCATATGAGTGGTCAAACGTTCTTCCCGTGCCGTGGCTGTCATCAACGATGATGGCATCGCAATCATAAGTCAGGGGCTCTCCTCTGCCGACAACCCGGATGAGCTTCACTCCCGGATCTTTGTCAAATGTGAAAGGATGGGAGATCTGGATTGCGTCAGGCCTGAGTGCAATCATCTTCCGGAGTTCGTCTCCCGAGGTTGTGTGCGATACGGCAACTGTAGTAATGAACGGGCCAACAGCTTTAAAGATCCGTTCTGCCTGCTCCAGTGGGACATTCCTGCGGGATACATCTCCAGAACAGACAACAACGCCGATTGCATCGGCGCCGGCATCTTCGGCAAAGCGTGCATCTTCCGGCCGCGGGATGCCGCAGATCTTTATGCGCATACGAACTCCTCCAGTTTCTTTCCCGGTTGCTTGTCGGACATGATAGATGAACCGATGAGGAACGCATCGCAGTATCCCCGCATCTCGCGGACATCATCGGCGGAGCGCATCCCGCTTTCCGATACGATCAGCTTCCCTTTTCCTCTGATAGTTCCGGAAAGGATACGTGTGGTTGAACGGTCGATGGTCATGGTGGCAAGATTACGGTTGTTGATGCCGATCAGGGTTGCCTGCGTGTCGAGTGCAGATTCAGCTTCAGCGGCATTGTGGACTTCCACCAGCGGTTCGAGATGATAATCCATTGCCATATCAACGAATGCCGGCAGGCGCTTCTCAAGCACTGAGGCAATCAGGAGCACGGCATCTGCACCGAGAGCACGCGATTCCGCAATCTGGCGCTCGTCGATGATGAAATCCTTCCGGAGCACGGGCAAATCCACTGCCGATTTGACCCGTGAAATGTCCTGCCCGGCCCCCCCGAAGAAGTAGGGTTCGGTCAGCACCGAGAGGGCAACGCATCCCGCCCCTGCAAGTACGCCAGCCATCTGGGCCATGTCCACGCTGCGCCGGATAATACCCCGGGAGGGGGATGCACACTTGATCTCGGCTATCACAGCGTTCCTGCCTTCCCGCTCCTGTATGGCCTCGATCAGGCTGGCGGGGTTGTTCCGGGAGGGTTCCGGAAACGTCTCGGGAAGCAGGGCCACCCGTTTTTCCGTGCGCCTGACGATGTCATCGAGGATCATGCGGCACCCCGCGTGGCATCCACCAGTGCATCGAGCCGGGCACGGGCGTTTCCTGAATCGATCGATGTTCCGGCCAGAATTAATCCCTCGTGCAGGTCGCGAGCCATGCCCCCGACATAGATGGCGGCACCGGCATTCATGAGCACGATGTCCCGCGCCGCACCCCTTTCACCCTGGAGAATATCACGGATAATGCGTGCATTGGTGGCAGCATCTCCTCCGGACAGATCAGGGATCTGTGCCGGTGCAATGCCATAGTCCCTGCAATCCAGGGTATAGTTCCGGATTGCGTCCTCCTTAAGCTCCGAGACTACCGTCTCTCCTGTTGTGGTAATCTCATCCAGTCCGCTCCCGTGGACGACCATGGCACGGGAGATCCCAAGGAGGCGTAAGACCTCTGCCATCGTAGGGGTCAGGCCCGGGTGGTACACTCCCAGCACCTGTGCCTGGGCGCCAGCCGGGTTTGCCAGCGGGCCAAGGATGTTGAAGACCGTCCTGCACCCGATCTCCTGCCTCGCCGCCATCACGTGGTGCATGGCCGGGTGGTGCAAGGGTGCGAAGAGGAACGCGATACCCGCCCTCTCAAGAATGCCAGCCTGCGAATCCGGCCCAAGGGCGATGTTCACCCCGAGGGCTGACAGCACATCGGCAGAACCGCAGAGGCTGCTGACGCTCCGGTTGCCGTGCTTGACAACCGGGATTCCCGCACCCGCGGCAACGAATGCCGATGCTGTACTGATATTGAACGTATGCATACTGTCGCCCCCGGTGCCGCAGGTGTCGACCAGCAGCCGTGTCGCTTTCGGCCTGATGGAGACAGCGTGCTGTCGCATAATACGGGCAAATGCGGCAATCTCATATGGCCGCTCTCCTTTCATCCGGAGCGCTGCCAGGAACGCGCCAATCTGTGCCGGGGTTGCTTTCCCCTCCATAAGGGTGTCCATCGCTCCGGCCGCCTCGGCTTCGGTTAGGTCCTGCAGGTCCAAAAGCCGCTGGATGATCTCGCT
>NZ_PIZH01000226.1 GCF_002835825.1 Methanoregula sp.
AACCGGTGAGGCCTCCGGCACGGCGCTCCCACCCGTGAATGGGATACGAATCTAGGATATGATCGAACCCGGATGCCCGGCATGGATGGACATCAGCTTTGATCGTTCGCAGATCCCGCACATGAGGGAAGACCTGCACCGAGAGTTCACCGAAGAGGCCGGCGGCCTCCAGTTCCCGCAGGCACATCGAGAGGTTTGGTCGCGGCGGGCTCACATCATAGACATGGACCGTGAGGAGTCCGGACAGGTCGGGATCGAGGACGAAGGTAATATGCTCGTCAAGACCGGTGAAGACTGTGCACCGGTAACCGGAATCGCGGGCGAGCCGGATCAGGTTCGTTCGGTCATGCAGCTGCACTTTTTCGGGATAGCAGAAGACTTCTTCTGCCTTCGCAAGGAGATGCGTGGAAACAATCCTGCGCATCAGTCCCGTTTCCGCCGGATCGGGAGTCACTTCCAGCAGCTCGAAACCGTTTCCGGTTTCACGGAGGAGGTACCGGCTCAGGAAATAGACCCGGTCGCCGCACGGTTTTGTCGAGGCGTGCCCCACAATCTTACAATGTTCCGGAAAGATCATCGCCGTTTTCTCCAGTACTCCACAAGCCCGCCAGCCCCGAGGATCTCCTGCATCCTCGGAGAGAGGGTCTTTACCGCATGCCGTTTTCCCGAGACCTCGACCATGCCCTGCGCAAGGTTGAATGTTATCTGGCTCCCCTCATCGCACGCGATATCTGCTTCAATGAGTGGCAGGCCGACATTGATCGCGTTGCGGAAGAAAATCCGTGCAAACGAGGGTGCGACCACTGCGACTACCCCGGCCTCCCGGATCGCGACGGCTGCCTGTTCCCGCGAGGACCCGCATCCGAAATTCTTCCCGGCGACAATGACGGCGCCCCTGAGCCGGTTCGCAAGCGTCGGGTCAAGGTCCTCGAAGACATGCGCTGCCCAAATGCTCTTGTCCTTGGTTCGCAGGTATCTCCCGGCTATTACCACATCGGTATCGATGTCCGCAGGCAGGCAGATCGCACGCCCCCCGGTCTTCATCAGGCAACCTCCGGCGTCGTGATCTCCCCTGTAAGCGCACTGGCTGCCGCCGTGGCAACCGAGGAGAGGTAAATCTCTCCGCCAACACCCATGCGGTTTTTGAAGTTGCGGTTGGCCGTGGAGAGACAGACCTCCTCTTCCCCGAGGACGCCCATGTGGGCGCCAAGACAGGGGCCGCAGCCGGGTGTCCCGACCGTGCATCCCGCCTCGATAATGTCGGCAAGGACCCCTGTCCGTGTTGCCTGGAGGAGAACGGACGCAGAAGCGGGGACGACAATCGTCCGCACCGCTACTTTCTTTCCTTTCACGATGCGGGCAAGCCGTGCCATGTCGGAGTACCTCCCGTTGGTACACGTGCCGATGAATACCTGGTCAAGGGGAAGCCCGGCAAGTTCGTCAACGGGTTTCACCGTATCAACGCGGTGAGGGACGGCAATGAGAGGGATTATGTCGGAGAGATCGAATTCCGGCTCACGTGAATACATACAGGATTCGGGGATCTGTGGCTTTGCGGTATGCCCCCGTTCCCTCAGATAGCGAACGGTTACGTCGTCGGCATAGAACATTCCTGCTTTTGCACCCGCTTCAACTGACAGGTTGGAGAGCACCATGCGTTCGTCAATGGACAGATCTTTTACTGCATCGCCAATGAACTCCAGTGCCTGGTAGGTTGCTCCGTCGGTCCCGAGCTCCCCCACATAGGCAAGGGCGAGATCCTTTGCCTCCGCAGCCCCGGCAAACCGCCCTTCGAGCCGGATACCTATCGTTTCCGGGACCCGGAGCCAGGTTTCACCGGTCAGCCAGATCGCTGCCATGTCCGTTGCCCCGACACCGGTGGCAAACGCCCCGAACGCGCCGAGCGTGACGCTGTGCGAGTCGGCACCGATGACAATCTCACCGGGCAGGACATTTCCCTCGCCCATCAGCTGGTGGCAGATGCCCCCGCCAACATCGGAGAAGTTCATGAACGAGCTTTTTGCGAAACCGCGGAGCTCGTGCTGGAGGGTTGCCGCAGTGCTGTTGTTTGCCGGGGCGATATGATCGAAGAAAATCGAAAACTCGGTGTCGTCGGCAAGGTGACCGGCGCCCATGTTCTTCCATGCCTCCAGGGCAAGCATGCCCGTTCCGTCACAGGCAAATGCCCGGTCAACCTTACGATCCACGTATTCTCCGGCCGGTGCATTCAGGATCCGTTCGGAAAGGGTGCTCATTGAGGGGACTCCTTTACTTTCTTGATCAGTTTCCGTAATACATCGGGAGTGATGTTGCACTTGTGCTCGGAATGGTCCTTGACCAGGTCGAGTACGGTGCAGATCTGTTTTTCGGAGAGCTCGCAGCCAATAGTCGAGACAACGTGCTCCAGCGCCTTTTTTCCCGTATGTTTACCGAGAATGAAGTGCCGTTCCCCGCCCACAAGATCCGGGGGGAAATACTCATACGCAGAGGGATCTTCCAGGATAGCAGCGATATGGATGCCGCTTTCATGGGAGAATGCCAGCTCACCGGTGACAGGCTTGTTCCGGGGAAGTGCAACTCCCGAGTATTTCTCCACCAGGTGAGAGAGTTCCGTCAGCTTCGAGAGATCGTAGCGGTCAATGCCCTTCTTCATCCGCAGGGCAACGAGCAGTTCTTCGAGTGATGCGTTCCCTGCCCGTTCTCCGATCCCATTGACCGTGGTGTGGAGCTGGAACGCGCCTGCTTCGGCCGCCGTGATGGTATTTGCCACGGCACATCCCATATCGTTGTGGCAGTGGGCGCAGAACGGTCGGTCCACTGAGTCAACGAGTTCAGTCATCATGCGCTGCATATCGGAGGGGAGGAGGCAGCCGACAGTATCGGCAAAACTGAGGAGAACCGCACCGTGATCTGCTGCACCGCGATAGACCTTTTTTAAGAAAGGAATGTCGGTGCGGGATGCATCTTCGGCGGCAAACCGGACCTGGACACCGTGGTCACGGGCATAGTCGATCATCTTCAGGGCGTCTTCGAGCACTTGTTCCCGGGGTTTTTTGAACTTGAGGCGGACGTGGAGCTCGGAGGTCGGTATGAAGATGCTCACCATGTCCACATCGCAATCGATTGCAGTCTGGATATCCGGCTCGCGTGCCCGGGAGAAACCGCAGATCCGGGCATCGAGGCCAAGATTTGCAATGGTCTTCACGCACTGCTTTTCATTCTCCGATACGGCAGGGAATCCGGCCTCGATCACTTCGATGCCGATCTCATCGAGCTTTGTTGCAATCTCTGCCTTCTCTTTGCAGGAGAACGAGACGCCCGGCGTCTGTTCCCCGTCCCTTAAGGTCACGTCGCAGATCTCAATATTCAACGATTTCATGGGTGCTCCCTTCCGGACAACTCCCGTTGACAACAAGGATCCGTGGCCTGTCCGTAACCACGAGCTCGTGTTCAAGTGTCGGTACATCGTCGGCCCGGCAGACCACCGGATTCGCCCATTGCAGGTAGCGGACCGGGTCATACGCCGGCTGTTTCCCGGTCATGGCTGTGCAGGTATTATTCATCACGATACAGAGCAGGGGCAGCTGCTTCTCGTATACGTCGATGAGTGCGTTCAGACCGGAGTGGAGAAGGGCATAATCCCCGATGAGGGCGACTTTCGTGCTCCGTGCGGCAACGGCAATGCTCGCACCCATACCGTAACTGGCCACCCCGAGTTCGTAGGGCGGGGT
>NZ_PIZH01000227.1 GCF_002835825.1 Methanoregula sp.
GCCTCCATTCTTTATCTCGAAGTCCTTACGGACTTCTTCGAATTACGAAGAACTTCGCGCAGCGAAGTTTGAGTTCGAGAAGAAATTCATCAGAATTTCTTCGAATTGCGAGACATCGCAGCCCTAGTGATCGAGAAGCCTCGCCACCGCTTCAGTATTTTCTAAAAAACTCCTGAAAAAAAGAGAACTATTTCCACCCTTCCGGCTCACCGCTTCCACGGGCCCTGAGGCAGGTTAACGACACGGATCGCCTCATCGGCTTCCTTCACCCGCCCGAGGTTACGCAGGGCGATCGCCTTATTGTACCAGACAAAGGAGTTGATGGGGTTGAGCCCGATTGCTTTCTCGAAATATCCAAGGGCTTCCTCATTTTTCCCGAGTTCGCGCAGGGCAATGCCTTTTCCGGTCATGGCGCGGATATTCTTCGGGCTCTCCTCCAGGATAGCATCGAAACACGCAATCGCTTCCTTGTGTCTTCCCAGCTCGTTGAGGGAGTATCCTTTATTGGCGATGGCAAAGGTATACCCGGGATCGAGGGCCAGGGCCCGGTCAAAGCACTGGATGGACTCCTCGTACCGGCGTATCTTGCGGAGCGTGTACCCTTTCTCGAACCAGACCGAGATCAGGCCGGGGTTGACGACGATTGCCTTGTCGTAACAGGCAATTGCATCCTCGTGCCGTCCCAGGTCATAGTAGATCCTGCCCTTGTTCTCAAGGGCAGTGGTATTATTCGGGTCGATCTCGAGGACCTGATCATACAGGGAAATCGCATCATCATAGCGCCCGACTTTCATCTGACGATGCGCCTTGTCCAGAACCGACGGTATGTCCATGTGACTCATAGTATCATTCACACGAGGGTAAATAATACCTTGCAGGTGATTCCTTCACGCTGGTGTGCGATGTCGTGATCCCCTGAAAATGGAGTGGGGGGAGTCTGCTCAGGAATTACCGGTTGCGGTGGTGAGGGAGATACAGGCATCCTGCTGCAATGGCTATGATCACGAGGAGTGGGGCAAGGGGCGACTTTGTCGCAGCCGGCGAAGGTGGCACGCTTGTCGTAACAACCGTTGTTTCAGGGATTGTCGTTACCGGGGGTGTTGTTGGCGGGACGGTGGTTGCTGTTGTCACGACAGTCGGATCATCATCCAGGAGGTTGAGCGTGTACTTCGCTCCGGTGCTGACCCGGTCCCGGGAGAGGGCACCGTCCTTCAGGTACACGCTCAGCGTCTGGTAGCTGTGCCCTGCAAGGCTTGAGGCATCAGCCTGTGCATTGACAGCATACACAAGATACGTGCCGGGATCGATCTTGCGCTCGAGTTTTGAGGTGTCCCATTTGAATGACCAGGTCTGGTCGCTGGCAAGGCCCACCATCGTGTTGTATCCCTGGTCGGCTCGTTTGGTGGGGTCTGTCAGGGGCGCTCCATTTGCCGGGAGGCCGGGACCCGTCATGAACAGGTAGATTGAATCACCGCTGTACGAAACCCCGTGCAACGCAATGGTTTCACCAAGATATCCTTCATAATCCTCGCTGTAGCCGTACGCAGATGCAACAGGTATCAGGGAGACGGCACAGAGAACCGTGAGCAGGAGCAGGGATCGGCCCCACGCGATCCAATTTCGGGAAAACGCTGCAAATGGTGCCATGTATTACAAAGTAAACCACCGGGAGGTTTATAGATTTGTTCCGGCACGAACGCCGGCAGTGCTGGCGCTTGCGAGTGAAAGATCGGAATAAGGGGACGATGATGCACGTTTGAGAAAAAGTGGAGGGTTTGAGCTGTTAGTAGTTCAATGGTTCGAACCCGTGCTTGAATACCTTACCGAACCGCACCCGGATCTTCGGATCAATCGCACAGACCGGGCAGCTGTAATCATCCGGCAGGTCATCGAACTTCGTCCCGGGCCGGATGCCCCGGTGAGGCTCTCCCCGTTTCTCATCGTACACGTAGTTACAGAGCGAGCAGAGATACCGTGTAGGGCGCCATTCATCAAAGCCCCATTTCCCGATCCTCCCCTTGCCCTGCTGGCCGCAGACCGGGCAGACATAACTCTCCGGCAGTTCATCAAAGGGTGTTCCTTCCGGTATCCCGTTGTGTGGCTCACCCCTCATCGGGGAGTAGATGTACCCGCAGAGCTTGCACCGGTACCGGGTCATATCCTTGGCCGCCGGTTTTTTTGCGGTTTTTTTCACCACGGGCGTTTTCTTTGCGGCCACTTTCTTCGCCGGTTTGACGGCAGGTTTCTTCTTCACGACAACGGTCTTTGCAGGGGACTTTTTAACCAGAGTCTTTTTCGCTGCAGCAGGTTTCTTTGTCACCCGGGCTGCGGGCTTTTTCGCCACAGCAACAGTCTTTGCAGTCTTCTTTGCACCACCTTTCATTCCAGGTTTTCCGGTTTTTGCCATGATTGTTCACCCATGCGGCCATTTCCGCCAGTCTCCCGAAGTCAGGGCCGCCTTACTGGAAGATGGAAGGCCATGATATTATATATTATGGATGATGCAAACCACAGGAACCTGGAGTAAGATCGGAACACCACTCATGTTTATCCGCACGAAATGCATAGTATCCGGATAAGATCCACAATGGACGATATCTCCGGCATCCTCTATTCGTTTGCGACCCTGTTCATCATCCTGGATCCGCTCCTCTCGGTGCCGATCTTCGCGGCAATGACCAAAGGGCAGTCTCCTGCTGAGATTCACAAGCAGGCCTTCATTGCCGTTGCTGTAGCAGGCAGCCTGATGTACCTCTTCCTTGTCTTCAACCGGGTCATCTTCGATATCCTCGGTCTCAGTATCCCCAGCTTCCAGATCGCGGGAGGGGTCCTCCTCTTCCTGCTCGGCATTCAGGAAGCCCTGGGCATTGAGCTGGGCCATTCCAAGGGACATGCCAAGAGTGCAGCAGGGGTTGTCATCGGAACGCCGCTTCTTTGCGGGCCGGGCGCCATCACAACCGTTATGCTCCTTTCGAAGGATTACGGGTTTCTCATTCCCTTTATCGCGATAACGCTCGCACTCATTGCAACCTGGGTCATCCTATATTATTCGGAACTGATCCAGCGGGTGCTCGGCGAGGTAGTCACAGACATCATGGGAAAAGTGCTGGGCATGTTCCTTGCCGCCATCGCCGTGAACCTCATCACCTCCGGCATCCTGACCCTGGCAGGAATGTGATTCGTTCTTTTTTGGATATTCGGTCAGGAATCCAGGTCAGGAGTCGCGTTTCATTGAACAGACTTCCACCATGTGGTGCGGGTGATAACGCATCTTGGCCTCGCGGAGACCCGGTACACCAAGGTCGCTCTCGCGGTTGATATAGGTGAATTTTCTCGCAAGCCGGGCTGCGGTCTCGCTGTTGATCGCCTTGTAGATACCATCGCAATCGGGAAGCCCTTTCTCGAAATGCACAAGCGCGGTATCACCCGTCATGGGTTCGTACAACGATATGGCACCGATCTTCGATGAGACCCGGATCGCAAGTCCCCTGAGCGGGAGATCGTTCATGTGGTCGATGGCAAAAAAGACGGCCTCTTTCTCATTGGCAAGGACCGGATCCCCGCTCTCGCAGCCCTTCCATTCGCACCACTCGATGAGGAACCGCTTCGCATCTTCCCAGTTTTTTTCCGATATCGGTTCAACCGTGCTGGCACAGTTCTTCCGGAACTTGTTGAGCTGGCGACGGATGGTGAGGTAATTTCCCCCGGGCAGCTCGGCAAGGTCGGTTG
>NZ_PIZH01000228.1 GCF_002835825.1 Methanoregula sp.
CAGGAAAAGACCGACGTCATCACAAAGAAGATGGAAAAAGTCCTCGGCGTCCCGGTGATCGGGATCATCCCAGAGGACTCCAATACCCGCAGGGCATCCTCGGCAAAAGTCCCGATTGTCATCAAGTACCCGTCCTCCCCGGCATCGCTTGCCATTAAGAGGATCGCCGCGGACCTTGCCGGCGTGGAGATGAAAGAGGAGAACGCTTCCCCGGCGGTAAAAGAAGGCTTCGTCGACCGGTTCACCCGGGTTCTTTTCAAAAGGAAAGAGAAGCAGTAACCGTATCGGGAAACCAGACCGTATTCTTCGGGCGGATTACCGCGATCCCATTCGTTTAATCCGGATATTTTCGGGCGGTTTCTCTTTTGCGTACAGGAAGACCCCGAGCATCTCGTGCTTGTCGTCCTTGACAGGGCGGACAGTGGCAATGACGCTCCTGAGCTCCCCGTGCTTTGTCAAAAGGAGCGTGTTGGTCTCCCGCATGATAACCACCATCTGGCTGACAACCTCCGGCACCGGGTCGGGGATCTCCTTTCGTGACGACTCGTTCAAAAGCCGCATCGTGTCGCGCCAGTGGTGCATCAGGACATCGCCCGGAGCGAGGCCGAGCATCCGCAGGCTGTACGGGTTGTAAAAGACGACCCTTCCCGACAGGTCGAGGATCATGACAAGGTCATGCGCTGCAAGGATTGTCTTCGGGTTCCCGATCGGGTACATATCGAGGAACTTCTTCCGTATCCCGTGGTTGTATAACGCAAGCCCCACGTTCGAGATGAGTTCCTTATCCGTGAACGGTTTTAAGATATAGCCGAGCGGCTGGGCGCCCTTTGCCCGTTCGATCAGCATATCATCGCAGTGGGCGGTCAGGAAGACGACCGGCACCTGGAAGAGCTGGAAGATATACCGGGCAGCCGTGACCCCGTCCATCTTTCCGGCAAGGGTGATATCCATCAGGACAAGGTCGGGCAATAGTTCGGCGGCCATGATGATCGCCTCCTCTCCCGATGCGGTCTCTCCGGCGATCACGTACTCCTTTCTCTGGAGCATGGTGCTGATAAGATTCCGGATAATCTCATCGTCTTCGACAATGAGGATCCGGGGGGCTTGCGGTGGCATGGCGGGTTGGTGTTTCAATAGGTTTTTTATGAGATCTCATTAAACCGGCGGATTATGATCTGCGTAATCGGGTTATGATCGGTTCGTGATGGAAAAGACACAGTGATCGTCACCCTTTGACTTGCACAGGGTCTCCTTTGCCTGAACCTTTATCCCAAAAGATCCCTCGATGATACCGGCAAGGAGGCCTGCTGTGCAGAAGCAGACGTTTTTTTCGGTCGTGCCGAAAGATTCTGACTCCACGGTGTGGGAGAGGGTGATCGTCTTGGTCTTTGTGGCCTCGTCCCACTCCTCGCCAACAAGGCTGAACCAGCCCATCTGCGCGTAAAAGGTGAATGCCATGTCGGAGAGCGTCTTCGGGTTCGTGATTCCCATCTTCTTGTAGTGCTCCACATTCTCCCTGCCCATGTCCATGTAGGCCCGGTAGTTCACCCCGTTTGCCGGTGCCTCCCCCATCGTCTTTTTCAGCGACTGCGTCATCGATGTGAAGATGAACCGGGGCATCATGACCACCGGTTCGTCAATGAGCTGGATCTTGCCCTGCAATGGTTTGTGCTCGATGAACTCGGTGATCGCCGACTCGCCTTTCACAACGGCCTCGGCCTTGAACTTCCAGCTGGGCTCCACCTGGTCGCAGACAAATTCGCAGTATGGGTCTCCTTGTGCGTGGCAGCTCTTCTCAATACAGAACCAGGTCCTGCCGGTCACGGCTTTGAGCACACCCTCGATCCAGCCCTGGTGGATCCCGCAGACCGGCATGTTCCAGTCTTTTAACACCTCGGACTCGAAGGTCTGTTTCGTGCGCAGGACAATCCGTTTCTCGCCCGCCTCCACGAGCTCGAACGGGGCGCCCCATCCCTGCTGGTGCTGGAGGGTGAAGACCAGCATCACGAACTGTGCCGGGGTGAGATCCATGCCCTGTTTTTTTAAGAGACTCGCAAGTCCCACGGAGCCCAGGCCTACCGAGCGGAAGAGTTTCCGGACCGCCTTGACTGCGAGTTTCCGGTTCAGGCTGGTCTCGTACATCTCGTAGATCGCCCGTACCAGGTAATTGGGATTGCCCGCAGTCCGGACACCGAAAACTGAGTAGATCCCGGCAAGCGGATCGAGTTCAATATAGGGGGCGATCGTCTTCTCGCCCGTTATCAGTGCCTCGAAATCTTCACGCCCGATCTTCATGGAGGTAGTATTCGGTCATCAGAAATTAAAGCGTTTCGAAACGCCCGATTGTGAAAAAAAGGCTGATTTAAAATTATTTTGGCTGAGTTATGGGCCAAAGATTAAAGTTCGATGAGGATCTTCTGACCGGTTTCCCTGAAGTGAAGGGCAAATGCCCGGATCTCCTGGCTCTTGTCCTGCACAATGCATTCATAGTCGCCATACATGAGCCGGAACCCGGCGCTCCCGGCCCCATCGGTGAAATCGCTCCCCAGGATCCTGCCGTCTTTCCTTATGGTGAGGCGGATCCCTTTCTGCGGCTCATTCTCTTTTACCAGGACCACCGTGAGCCGGCCCACGCCTTCGCTTTTTATCCCGATCTCGGGGATCGCTTCGGTAAGCCCCTGCTGGACCCGGGTCGTGTCAAAGATTCGGCACCCCATGACGAGCGCCTCCGCAATGTCTGGCTGCACCGTGTACAAAACGAACTGCTCCATCCGTGTCACAAGGATTACCGCTTTATCCCCGAAGAGATCGCCATTCTCATCGGAGAAGATCGCACCCCCCGGCTCACCGCGGACGAACGCGAGGCAGCCGATCGCATCGTCACTGCGTGCCACGGCAAGCCCGAAAAACCCTTTACCCGCAGCCACCCGGAGGATTTCCGGAAGACCGAACGTGCCAAGTTCCTTTGAATCGGTGAGAACGGTATCGATCATCTGCCGGACTTTCATGAGGTCAGTCTCCCTTCCGGGCACCGATGCCCTTGCACCCTGTGCCGGCCCTTAGAGGGATTAGGCCACCCGGGCAGATATAGGTACCCGGCCCGTATCGCCACGCATAAGAGATCCAAGAAGCAGATACTATACCGGATTATGGAATTGTTCTTCCCGATGGTGGTCTCGGCAATTGCCGTCCTCGCCACCCTGATCTATGCATCCCTGCTTGACATACGGGACCGGCGCGTGCCGTTCATCACCTGGCTCCCTATGCTTGCGATCGGCGTTGCCTGCACGGCTGTGCTCCTCTGGCAGATGACCGCAAACGCAAGCCTTCTTGCAGGCTACCTTGCCCTTGTCACGAGCTTCCTGTACGCAGACTACCTTGACAACCGGGGGCGAACGGATTCACGGGGCCTCACCAGCCATTATGCAAAGGACCGGATCTTCTGGTATTTCATCCCGGTCCTTGTGCTTCCGGCCCTCTCCTGGTTCGTTCTCGTACCATCAGTATCCGTCCAGCTCCTCTCCTGGTACGCGATGTTCGCCGGGATCCTCGGGTACGTTACCTGGCGGGAATACAAGGGATGGCCCGAGCCCCGCCGGAAAACCAAGAAAGGACAGGTGCCCTGCGGGCCGGACATGAATGAAATAATCGGCCGCTGGTATTTTGTGCTCATAATCATGGTCTTTGCCATTGTTTAGGCAACGATGCTAATTAT
>NZ_PIZH01000229.1 GCF_002835825.1 Methanoregula sp.
GCACTGCACACCGCTTCCGTGGTGATGCTGGGAGACTCGGGGGAGATCGGGTCCGCCCGGCCGGATGCTGGCGGCGCAGCCAGGGGACTGGGCCGGATCCGGGCCGGGATCTCCGTAGCAACAGGAAGCATCCATGCCCTCTTCAGCGATAAGCGGCTGCTCGCGTTCTCATTTCTCTCCGGCCTCGTGATCCTCTTCCTGGTACTGGCAGAGCGTTGGAACCTTTCCCACATTGATTCCTCCTACGCCATATCCAACCTCATCACGATTCCGGTCAGCGATTCCTACCTGATCGTCTTCGACCTGCGGCTCTTCCTGATCGAAGCGATCTGCCTTTCGGGATTCACCCTCCTGCTGGCGGCCCTTGTCCGTTACCAGAATGCCCGGAATACTGCCATGCCTATTACGGTTCACCGTGCATTCAGTGAGACAGGAAGGCACGCTGGTTCACTTGCGGCTCTTTCGATCACGATGGCATTCATGGCAACAGTCCTCCTGGAGATCGTATCCCAGAACCAGGTCACCGGAATGATCGTATCTGCCATATCGCACGCGATGTTCTGGCTGCCCTATGCGTATTACTTTGTCCCGAACGGGATCTTCACGACATTATTCTTCTCGTTCCAGATGGTTGTCGCAAATGCCGTCCTGTTCCTGCTGGCCCTGTACGTTGTCCCGGTCATGGTGCTGGAGAACAAAGGGCTCCTCCCTGCAATCGCGGGATCGTTCCGGCTCATGAAGAAGACCTGGCGCGAAGTGCTGGGCTGTATCGTTGTGTTCGGGGCAATCGTCATGGCTGTGGCTGCCTTCGGATTGCTGATCGGCCAGTCGCCGGCCCTGCTCAATAACGATTACGACTTCTTCCTCCAGGAGTCCCGCGGGCAGCTGATGATGATGGCGGCCTGCTACGGGTTCCTCCTTGCCTGCGGGGTGCTGATGGCCCTTGGCGCGACCGTTCTGGGTATTGCTGTGACGGACCTGTACGCGTGCGGGAAACCGGGGAATACACCCCCTGCCATTGCGAAGGCTGTCCCGGCGGTAATGGAGCCACACCAATGAAAACGGAGCCGGTTGCAGTATCCGCGGTCATTGGGGTTTCGACAGCGAAGCAACCCGTCTACCAGGAAAACATCCTCCTTATCCTCCTGCTTCTTGCCGGCCTCTTCTCTCTTGTCGACCTGAAGATGCTTGCCATTGCCGGGGTCTTCTCTGCTCTGCTTGTCTACTACGATGCCCAGGCGTTGCATGCAGGGGAGAAGTTCGAAATGGAGTCCATCCTTGGCAATGTTGTCACGTGGCGTCCGCTGACCTGGGCGCTCGCGGTGCTCATCATCCCGCTCATCTTCCTTGCCATCTATGTCTTTTCCCGGAAGGAGATCTTCGAAGCAAATATCTGATGAGGGACTGGGGGGGATTTAATAGAGGGGGTCTCCCATTTTTATCAAGAGTATGCTCCCGCCCCGCACCACCATTGGCAAAAAAATGCGTAAAACGGAGGGTAATAACAACCGCGACACCCGTTTCGAGGACCTTGCCGAACTCCTCCCGCAGATCGTCTTCGAGCTTGACGAAGACCTGAAGTTCACGTTCTTTAACTGGAGTGCCATCGATATCATCGGGCATGCGTATGACGAGCAGGCAGAGAACCGGGCCGGCATCTTCGACATTATCCGGGATGCGGACCGGGAGAAGGTAAGATCGTTTTTCACCCGCATCCAGAAGGAGGTTGTGAGCGACCATATCGAGTGCGGGATCGTTGCCCACGACGGCCGTGAGATCCCCGCGATCATCTACGCCTCGCCAATTATCGGGGAGAAAGAGATCTCGGGAGTCCACGGGGTTATTGTTGATATCTCGGAGCAGGTGCGACTCGAAAAGGCGCTCGAACTCACGAACCAGAAACTGAACATGATGAACAGCGTGACCCGTCACGATGTCTTAAACAGTATAACCGGGGTTCTCGGGCTCTGTGACATGCTTGCTGCGACAACGACCGATGCGGGTGCAAAAGAGCTCGTCTCCGGGATACGCGCCCAGGTCGTGAGGATCAAGGAGCAGATCCTCTTCACCCGTGATTACCAGAGCGTCGGGGTGAAGGCCCCGCAATGGCAGAGTCTGGCCGCGAGTGTAAGGGATGCTGCATCCGCTGTCGGTCATGAGACAATCCGGGTCCGCCTGCCTGAAACGGATTATGAGATTTATGCGGACCCGCTCTTTGGCAGGGCATTCTACAACCTGATTGACAACAGTATCCGGCACGGGGGACCAGTCCGGAATATTTCGGTCAATGCAGAGGCACTTCCGGAGGGAAGCCTTGTTATCCGGTACCGCGATGACGGCTGCGGCATTCCCGCGGGGGAGAAAGAGAAGGTCTTTGACCAGGGGTATGGGAAGAACACAGGCTTTGGGCTGTTCTTCATCCGGGAAGTTCTGGCTATTACCGGGCTGAGTATCCGGGAGACCGGGACCTTTGGGAGCGGCGCGGTGTTCGAGATCACGGTGCCAAAAGGGGCGTGGCGGGCGGTAGAGAACAGGTAACTCCATGTTGAGACTGCCGGAACCTGATGTCAAAACCGCGGAGGTGAACGGAATCACGCTGGCGTACCGGGAGATCGGTTCAGGATACCCCCTCATCCTGATTAACGGGTTTGCTTCAACAATGGATACCTGGAATCCTCCGTTCCTTTCAGCGCTCTCACACCAGTTCCGGACAACGATATTCGATAACCGGGGAACAGGATATACGTCGGATACGGATGCACCCTATTCCATCTCCCTGTTTGCAGAAGATACCGTCGCCCTTATGGATACGCTCGGGATCGCCCGCGCCCATATCCTCGGGCTCTCCATGGGCGCATCCATTGCGCAGGAACTGGTGCTGGCACACCCGGATCGGGTGGAGAGGCTCGTGCTTGCAGCCGGGACCTGCGGGGGACCTGAAATGGTCCCGATGCGAAAGGAAACCTGGGACAGGCTTGCCGATAAAAGAGGGAGTCCGGCCGAACTGGCGGACCGGATGTTTTCTGTCCTCTTCCCAAAAGACTGGCTTGCCACGCATGACCCGTGGCAGTATTGCCCTGAAGTGCACGAGACAACGAGCGAAGAGAATGCAGGACGGCAGGCAGCCGCGTTTTTCGGGTGGACCGGGGCATGGGAACGATTACCGGAGATCCGGTGCCCCGCACTGGTGATAACCGGAACCGCGGATGTTGTAATCCCCCCGGAAAATTCCCGGAACCTTGCGAGCCGGATACCCGGAGCCCGGCTCGCGGAGATCCCGGGAGCGGGTCACGGGATGCAATACCAGAGCCAGCGGGAGTTTTCCGGAACTGTGCTGGAATTCCTGAGGGATTAAAGGAAAACCTGTATGCGTGACGGGCACAACAAGAAAGAGACGGCTCCTTCGGGAAATACACCCTGAACCGGGACAGGCGGGACAAATATTGGTACTGCAGAAATGAATTATTGTTCTTTTTCCGAATTGTCAGACTCTTCCTTTTTATTGCCATACAGATAGCTGGCAATACAGACCACGATGAGGATCACGATGGCAATAACGATACGCATGAATTCCTGCGATTTTCTTTCGGCAGCCTGGGCCATCAGTTCGGGAGGCGCATACATGGCCACGGACATGAGGAA
>NZ_PIZH01000230.1 GCF_002835825.1 Methanoregula sp.
GAAGATCCTTGCCATCAACGGGAGCCCCCGGACACTCCGGAGCACCACACGCCAGCTTGCCCAGTTTGTTCTTGATGGAGCCGCTGAAGCCGGGGCAGAGACAGAGATGATCGATCTCTGCGACCTGAAGATTACACCCTGTACCGCGTGCGAGGGCTGCTCATTCAACGGCATCTGCGTGTTCGATGACGACCTGCCGGTGCTCGTGGAGCGGATGAAAGAAGCGGACGGGATCATCTTTGCCTCCCCCGTGTACATCGATAATGTCTCCGGCCAGATGAAAATTTTCTTTGACCGGCTGGCAGACGCAATCCATTACCAGCTCCTTGCAGGAAAGTACGGCTGCTCGGTTGCAAGCACGCACACCTCCGGTGGCGATGAGGTTGTCGCGTACCAGAACCACGTGCTCAACTATCTTGCGGTGGTCTCCGTGGGCGGCATCAGCGTGGCAAATGGTGGCGACTCCTGTACCGTGGACGCACAAGAAGCGGATGCAAAGGCGCTCGGGAAAAAACTCTGCGCTGCAATAACCAGCGGCTTCTCCGATCCAAAGCAGGAAGCGGAGATCATCGACAACCGGGAATTTTTCCGGGATATTGTTGTTGAGAACAAGGATATGCGCACGGATGAATACGAAAGGTGGGTGAAGATGGGCTGGATCCCTTGATGGAGAACAGACACGGGTTCCTTTCTGCAAAACAATTTTATAATTGTCCGGTTGAGGGCTCTTAAGGATACCATGCGCTCAAGGGACAATGCTGTCAGCGAAATTGCCGCCGAACTCCTGATTATCTTCCTTGTACTAATCCTTAGTGGTATTGTTGCAGTAATGCTCTTCGGTGTCATGCCCTCAATCCCCAGAACCGCGTATCTTGCAACGGAAGGCTCTTACAAGGTTATGCCGAATTATTCCGCAATTGCCATCCACCATCGGGCAGGTGATTCGCTGCACTTCTCCGGAACCAACCTTGTATCGTTTCCCGCAGAGATTCAGGTCGATACCCCCTCGGGCTCGTTCCGGGCAGTCCCTGATTCTACTGCCGCTTTGTTCCAGGCAGGAGATACCATTTATATCTATTATACCGGCACCGGTTTCCTCATCACCAAGGATCTTTCAGGCGTCACTGCAATCCCGCTCCCTGCAGGGGAAACCCGGGTCCGCATCATTGATTCCACGGCCAATCTCCTGATCACCACGTGGCCCCCGCTCAGGTACGAGTCTACCCAAACAGTATCTGCAACAGTGACCCCGACACCCACGGTGACAGTGAGTACGACCCCTACCGTTACTGTAACCATAACTCCAACGGCGACCACAACTGTCACTCTGACACCCACGGAAACAATAACCGTGACAGCCACTCCGACAAATACAACAACGCCGACTCCTACAGCTACTGCAACAGCTACACCGACTGCAACAGCTACACCGACTGTAACAGCTACACCGACGCCAACGCCAACATCCACTACGTTCGGAGTTACGGTGAGCTGGTCACCCGGAGGCGGAGGGGTGGGTTGCGGTTCAATCTCTCCCCCGACATGCCTGACAAACGGGCAGGTTGTGGCGGTCACCTCCGGCAGCAGCCAGACGTTTTACTTTATTCCCGGTGCTTCAAATAAAGCAGTGAGCACGATTACCCTTGACGGAGTGACCGTGTATACCGGCTCCGCAAAAGGGGTTACAATCCCGTATACGGTATTAAATGTCGTCTCGTCTCGTACCCTTGCGGCAACATTCGGATGAGCGATATTCCGACAGCACAAACGTCTTCTGTGAGGTCAAGAGTGAAATTTTTAACTCTGCAACCATTATTGAATAGCATGGACACTGCCCCTGCAAGGAGTTATTGCGGAATACCGTTGAGATATACCATTATCTTCATTCTTTCTCTTGTCGTCTCCCTTCTTACCGTCTATTGTCTGGAAAATGGTATCCAGATCGTTTTCACTCACATGTTCTATGTCCCGATCATCCTTGCGGCCTACTGGTTCCAGAGGGCCGGTATTCTGTACGCAGTGGGAATGGGCCTGCTCTATCTCAGTCTTGTCGAGGTGATCTCCGGGTACAATCCGAATAATGTCATCGCGGCCATCGGTCGATTTGTGGTCTTTGTCATCATCGCAGCCGTGGTTGCCGTCCTCTCGATGAGGCTCTCAACCCAGCAGGAAGAGGTCGGGCGATCGGAGGAAAAGTTCCGCACGATCTGGGAGCAGGTTCAGGCCGGAATCATCCTTGTTGACGCTGAAACACATGAGATCATCTCAGCCAATCCTGAAGCGGAACTCCTGATCGGGTATCCGGAAGAGGAGATGAAGGGGCGGACCTGTCACCAGTTTGTCTGTCCTGCCGAAAAGGGGAAATGCCCGGTTTGTGACCTGAACCAGAAAATCGACCGGTCTGAACGCGTTATCCTGAACCGGAACAGAGAAGAAATCCCGGTACTGAAGACGGTGACGGAAACGACGCTTGACGGTAAAAGGGTCCTGATTGAAAATTTCATTGCCGTCACCCGGCATTAACTGCACGGTTCTCTGCCATGATATCCTCTGAAAACCGTGTGGTGCGGGATATCGCAATAAAAAAAGAAGATTGATCAGTAGTTCTCCGCCAGCAGCTCGAAGTGCGCCTGCGGATGGTCGCAGACCGGGCACGTGGCGGGAGCATTCTTTCCGCTCAAGACATGCCCGCAGTTCCTGCAGTGCCACTGGGTCGATGATGCCGATTTGAAAACCTTGCTCTTCACCACGTTCTCGTACAGTTTCCGGTACCGGGCCTCGTGGTGGGCCTCGACCTTGGCGACATTGGTAAAGAGGCGGGCGATCTCGGGGAACCCTTCCTTCTTTGCAGTTGCAGCAAAGTCCGGGTAGAGCGTTCCCCATTCCATCTTCTCGCCGTCAGCCGCGGCCTTGAGGTTCTCCTTCGTTGTCCCGATTACACCGGCTGGATACCCTGCTGTTATCGTGACCTCCCCTCCTTTCAGTTCCTTGAAGAAGAGCTTCGCGTGCTCCCGCTCGTTTGCCGCGGTGTCCTCAAAGATTGCTGCGATCTGTTCGTATCCTTCCTTCCGTGCAACGCTTGCAAAGAAGCTGTACCGGTTCCGTGCCTGCGATTCTCCGGCGAACGCCGCGAGCAGGTTCTTCTCGGTCTTGCTACCTTTAAACTTCATGATACGATCACCTGAATGTTTTTCATCATGACGGAAATACTCTCCGGTGATAACAGGATCTGATGGGAGACCCGGTGATCCTCCTTGTTGTGATAAAACGCGATCTTGATAACAGCGAACGATAAACAGACAGGTTGAGATCCCGTATGATGCGACCCGGCCCCCTCCTGATCATCGGTCTTTGCTTTGTTGCCGGTAGTGTCCTGCTTGCCGCAACCCTGGTTGCCACCGGAGCGAATACCCGCGATACCATAAGAATAACCTATGGGCTTGACAGTCAGCTCCCGGCCCCCCGGTACTATACCGGCATCGATTATGATACCCTCTCGTCCAATGATCACCTCACGGTCATTCCCCTGAAGAGCTACCGGCAGCAGGTGACCAATTACAGCTGCGGGGCGGTTGCAGCGATGACCGTGATGTCCTATTATGGAAGACCGGTCAATAACACTGACACCGAAGAGGTCATGC
>NZ_PIZH01000231.1 GCF_002835825.1 Methanoregula sp.
CATCAGGGGCAAGGTCCCCGACCCCGGCGGCGACCGGTACTACATCACCACCATCACACCCATCAGGGACGAGGCGGGCACGGTCATCACCTGTATCTGTTCCTCAAAAGAGATCACCGACCGGAAGCGGGCGGAGGATGCGCTCCGGCAGGCCAACCGGCACCTCGGCCTCCTCACCGATGTCACCCGTCACGATCTGTCAAACCAGGTCTCGGCGCTGAAAGGCTGGCTGGAGCTCACGAAGGTAATGCTGAACAATCCGGAGAAGATCCGGGAGTTCATTGCCGGAAAGGAGATCGCGATTGCCGGCATCGAACGCCAGATCGCGTTCATGAACGCGTACCGGGGCCTCGGAACAGACGAACCCACCTGGCAGGATTTGGAGGCAACCATCCACCGGGCCCGGGAACTCCTGCCGGCCGAAGGGATCCGGTTCGTCACGGATATCGGGGGGATCGAGGTCTACGCTGACCCGCTCTTCGACCGGGTCTTCTCAAACCTCCTGGACAACTCCCTGCGCCACGGGGAGCATGTGACGGAGATCCGCGTCTCTTCGCACCGGACGGGTGGCGAGCTTACGATCGTCTGGGAAGACAACGGCACGGGTATTTCTCCGGACGAGAAGGCACGGGTCTTCGACCGGGGCTTCGGGAGAAACACCGGCTTTGGGATGTTCCTCGCAAAGGAGATCCTCAGCCTGACGGGGATTGGCATCCGGGAGACCGGCGTGGCAGGGAAGGGCGCACGGTTCGAGATCGTGGTCCCGGCCGGGGCGTATAGGGAGAAGCAGTCGCAGCACTAGTGTTCTTCGTTAGGAAAGAGCCAGGACAATCACATCCAGGCACTAATGTAACAATCCCATCCTGCGATCATTTTCATGTCCCGGTCATGCAAGTTGTCCGGTTCTGGTGAAAGATTAATCGCATCCGGGGATTCGCAGCAGCATCGGATACAAAATTTTGTACATTAGTACTGTAAATAAAATGCAAATAGTATCCATTAGTACTGTAAACATTCCCCGCATCGCAGCTCGCTGAGGGGGCACTCATCCTGCTGTTTCAGTTTTTCCCGGGCCCACCCGCTCGTACACCAGCACCAGGTTCCCCTTCTCCTTTCTTGCAACCAGCCGGAACTCATCACCGGCATTGATCTTCATGGCCGCAGGGATGGCAGACCCTTCAGGTATTTTGGGAAGTTCAGTCTCGCAGTAATGCGCGAGCGCGGTATGCATGCAATCGGATTCTTTCCGGTCATCGAGAACCGCATAGGCGAGGAGCGTGAGCGCAACAAACGTTTTCTTTGTTGTATCCACCGTGTACACCGGGTGTTTACCCCCGGAAGAGACAAGAAGCCCCAGCCGTGTCAGGGTCGAGAGCGCATCACGGACGCTCGGGGCCGAGGCGCCGGTCAGCTCTTCGAGTTCGCGGGGACGGTAGGATGAATGGGGGTCCGCGATGATCTCCTCCACGACCCGTGCAATCACGGTATCGCCGAAGAGACCTGCATAGGGGATGTCAGATAATTCCCGTTCATGATCGGGAGACGGGGCGACGTTTGTCATGGATATCACTCGTATATATGTGTAGCAGGAACAGTAAATAAATTTTTACGATCAGAAAATATTTTTACCATTTCATCCAGTGGCCGTGATGCGGAATCTCTTCGTCAAATTCGATCATCAGGTTGTCAGCCCAAACCAGATCATCCAGGACTACCCATTTCTCCCCCGTTGAAGGATCATGCTGGACATGCATCATTCCCTGTGCATACCCCCGGCAGATCTCCTGTACGCGGATCCCTTTCTGCTCCCATTTTTTCCTGCAGTACATGAGCCGGCATGCTGCCCCCCGCTTCTTGAGCCAGGCCAGAAACCGGACTGTCTCAAGGGTGGGCTCATTGTCAGGTAATGACATGATATATATTTTTTAGGAGAGATAATTATGAAGGCGCGGTATGCACGGTGAAAGTAATCCATTTGTCCTTCCGGTCATTTTCACAAACCAGAGTGGGCTGTTCCCTCCCTCAAAAGCATTCATCTGATCGCACGTCCACGAAATAACCAGAGAACGCGTATGGATTGTTTGGAAGAGAACTGGCTCGAACTTGACTGGTCCCCGTGGGTGCCCTTCAACGCGCCGCGGGAATTCTGGTATATCCAGAAAGCGCCGGGAGTCTATCGCATCCGCCCGGATAACAAAGATCTCCTTATGTACATCGGCGAGACCGGCCAGTCGCTCCACAAGAAACTGGCCGGGCTCCGGCAGACCCTCCGTCGGGGAGACCTCATGCCCTGGAGCGACCCGTATGCCGAGGCGCCGGCACTCTGGAGCTGGTGGGTCGAGTGGATCGCTGACCGTGATGCGGGAACACCAAAACTACCTGCCCCCGGGAATACAGCGTCACATTCTCAATCGTCATCCGATAATGAAGAAGAAGCTGACGATCCGGAACCGGTCATGCTCGAAGTCTCCTCCGCCCCCCTCGACGCATCGGTGAGCGGGCGGAAAGGAATGGAACGTTTCCTGCTCTATAACTACCGGCAGGAGAAAGGCGAATCCCCGCTCTGCAACTTCGGCAGGATCCACCCGCGGTACCGGAAGTCTACAACCCGGGCAGAAGGACACCGGGGTGGGAAGCTTGCCAATGACCAGCAGGACAACCCGGCAGGGTTCCCCAGCATCACCCCGCTCGAACCCGTCGGCAAGCCGGGAGACTGCGACTGGATGGGACTTGAATGGACAGAGCAAAAATCTCTCATCCCTGAACATGCCGGGAAGGTGAGTGAAGGTGCCGGCCTCTACCTGCTCGCGGATGCCGGAACGCAGGATATCCTGTACATCGGCCAGTCAGCGGACATTGCAAAGCGCCTGCCGGGCCTGTGCGGGAAAGACTGGCAGGGGCATGAGGTACAGTTCTCGTACCAGATCGTCGGCCAGAACGTCCTCCCGCATAACCTTAAGGAGCTGGAGGCCGATCTTTTGGGAAACTATTACGAGAATTTCCGGAAGATGCCCGTATTCCAGTTCCAGAAAAGCCGATAATCGCACAAAAATTTTCCAAAAACCCCGGGCAACAGAACAAAAGAAAAAAGATTTTTTTTCCTCTAAGCCCGGTCAACGGGCTGTCGCAACCGGTGCCGCACCGGCGGCAAACGCCCCGGTGCCTGCCACCTGCTCTTCCTCGAACGGCACTTCAGCCGGTTCAAAGGCTGCCATCACTTCTGTCCACGCTTCATGGATTTCTGCAAATTCACCAGCATTCATCTTCTCCACACTCCTCCAGTCACTCACTGGATATACCAGCATATCAGGAGTGAGATAATAGAAATTTGCCAAAGTAGTCTGCATGGCAGAACCAGGAGGCAGGTCGGCTGGCAATGCCATAGCTCGACGGGAAGAACAACACGGGTGCAAAAAGGGGAGCATTGCCGGGACCGGATACCGGGCCCGGCCGGGTTTCTCCGTGCATGCTCAAAGGTGAGTTGATGTTTGAAGGCGCGTGAACACTGATCCTGCGGACGAGGGATGTAACACAAAGTATCAGCAGGAGACAATATTCACATTAACAATATCATATGTTTTATAATAAAATGTTTCTTGTTTGCATCTCCGCCGGCACTCCCACAAAG
>NZ_PIZH01000232.1 GCF_002835825.1 Methanoregula sp.
CGCATCACTTCATACCGCTGGAGGCCAAGGTCAGGACCTCCCCAGCGCACACCCGTGATATTCCCTCCAGGCTGCCGCACGCTCTCGATAAGGCCGGTATCTTCCGTGAAGACATTGGCAAATATCACGGGGATGCCGGTTCCTTTCATGGCGGCTTTGGCCTCCTGCGATGCTTCCGTGGGGAAGACAAAAACCAGATCAACCTTGTTGTCCCTGAAGTCTTTCAAGGCTGACTGGTATGCCGGCTGGTCAAAACCAACCATTTTCCGGGAATCGTAGACAATATTTCTCCCTTCAGTATACCCCAGTTCGGCCATCTTCTCGCGGAAACCGTCTTCCGTGTCGGCAAAATAACTCATGCCGCTCAAGATCCCGACATGCCAGATCTTCCCGGAGCTGCTGTTCTTCACCTCTCCCGTGCCCAGGCATCCTGCAACCAGGATCGCCCCCACAAGGAGTGTGAGGGAAAGGATCGTGAATACAAAGAATACATTCCGTTTCATGTTCCTCCGCCTTCCATACCATTTCATAGGACCGATTTTTGTCATGGCTGCTCTTCACCCCTTCTCGTGCAAAACCATCGTGAACCGTGTCCCTGAGGTTCGGTCGAGTTCAACCGTGCCGTCGAGCTGGTCCACGAGTGAGTTGACCAGCCGGAGCCCCAGCGACTGCGTGTTCTTCCAGTCAAAGTCTTCGGGGATCCCCTCCCCGTCATCGCGGACAATCACGGTGAGCGTCTTCTTTTCACGCGTAACGCTGACAAATACTTCACCGGACTTCCCCTTGGGAAAAGCATACTTGAATGCGTTCGAGATCAGCTCATTGAGGATGAGCCCTAGCGGGATGGCTGTATTGATATCGACACGGACCTCGGGGGATTCGAGAGTGAACCGGATCCCCCGGCTCTTTGCGTCATAGAACTGCGAGAGGCCGGTTCCCAGGAACCGGATATAATCGTTGAGGTCGATATGCGCGATGTCCTCAGCCCGGTAGAGTTTTTCGTGGACAAGCGCCATGGCCTTGACCCGGTTCTGGCTCTCGCGGATCGTGGCAAGGACGATTTCATCCTTCACATAGCGTGACTGAAGGTTTAAGAGACTCACGATGATCTGGAGGTTGTTCTTCACCCGGTGGTGGATCTCCTTTAAAAGCATCGTCTTCTCGTTGAGGGATGCCCGAAGTTTCTCCTCGGCGTCGATGCGCTGCATGTTCTCTTTCTCGAGCGCTTCGTTTGCCTTCGAGAGCGCCTCGGTCCGGTCTCTAACCCGCTGTTCCAGGACGGTATTCAGGGACCGGATCTCGGACTCCAGTAACCGTCGGTTCGTGATATCGATATTGACACCGGTTATCCGGAGTGGGGTGCCGTTGTCACCCTTTTCTACAACCTTCCCTCTCCCGAGGATCCAGAGCCAGCCACCGTCTTTTGTACGTATCCGGTACTCGATCTCCAGCTGGGATTCACCTTCCTGGATCTTCCGTTGTAAATCGGCGACAACCCTCTTTCTGTCATCCGGGTGTATCAGCCCCGTCCAGGTGTCGAACTCAGCCGAAAACTCCTGAGGTTCGTACCCGAGCATGGTATAAAACCGGTCACTGAAAACTGCCGTGCCCGAGGGGACGTTCCAGTCCCAGAACCCGGCATCAGCGCCCTCAAGGGCAAGGCGGAGGCGCTGTTCGCTTTTACGAAGGGCATCCTCTGCCTCTTTCCTCTGCTGGATCGGCCGGGTGGTGACAACGATCCCGTTCACGCCGGGAACATCGAGCAGGTTATTTGCTATGGCTTCGACCCAGATGTACCCCCCGTCACCTTTTCGGATCCGGAACTCGGTGGGAATGCCCGAATTTGTCCGGTCGAAAACACCCTGGAGATCCTGTCTCACCTGAACAAGATCATCGGGATGGATATACTCCATGGGATCCTTTCCAATGAGGGATCCAAGGGGGTATCCCAGTATCCGTTCGGCAGAATCAGACTCATAGATGATTTTTCCCTCGCGGTCGAGGACACGGATGATATCCGAGGAGTTCTGGATCAGGGCCGAGAACCGCGTTTCGTTCTGGCGGACGGCCTCTTCTGCCTGGATGCGTGCGGTGACATCCCGTAACGAGAGGAGATTGGCAGGTTTCCCCTCATAGGTTATGACTTTGCCGATGCTCTCGACATAGATCTCGTGTCCTTTTGCCGTTATGACCTTGTACTGGGCCAGGTAGGCGTCATGGCCACGCGCCACTTCCTCAAAGTCACGGATCACATCCTTTCGGGACTCGGGAGCAACAAATTCGATTGCATCCCTCCCGACAAGTTCGCCCGGGGTTCCTGTTTCCAGTATCCTTGCAGCAGCAGTATTGGAAAACAGGATTTTTCCTTCCAGGTCGAGAATGAAAATTACTTCGAGAGCATATTCCACAAGGGAACGGAATTTCTGCTCGCTTGCCTCCAGCGCCCGGGCTGCCGCCTTCTTCTCGGAGATATCCCTGACGACACAGAAGATCAGTTTACGGCCTGAGAAAACAGCGGCATTCGTACTGATATCGACATCCAACAGGGTGCCGTCCTTTCTCCGGTGGCGTGACTCAAAATGGTCCCCGCCTTCGTCCACGCTGCTGATCATGCCTTCGAGCTGCTCTTTTGTGGCAACCGCTTCCCAGTCCCAGACATAAAGGTCTTTCATCTCTTCCGAAGTATACCCGAGCATGTCAGCGAACCGCTGGTTTGCCTCGAAGACTTTCCCATCCTGGTCCAGTGTGACAATACCGTCCCGGGACTGGTCCACCAGGATCCGACGGCGGGCTGCCTCTTCAGCAAGTATCCGTTCGGTGGCTTTCCTTTCGGTGAGATCGAGGATGACCCCGACCATGCGGACTGCTTCGTTTTCCGCATTATGGATAATATAGCCCCGGTCGAGAACATCGGCATACGACCCGTCAGCTTTACGGAAACGGTACTCGTCTGACCAGTTCTCACCACCGGTCTCAATTCGGTTCTTCAGGCCGGTTACCACCCGTTCCCTCTCATCAGGATGGACAAAGCTCTCCCATGTTGTAATGGTAAACTCGATCTCATCTTCCCGGTACCCGAAAATGGTGTAAATCCCCTCGTTCCACCACAGGTGGCCGGTCGTTAAGTCCCAGTCCCAGATGGTATCGTTTGTCGCATGGGAAATAATCCTGAACCGTTCATTGGATTCCCGTACTGCTTCTTCGGCCTGCTTCTTCTCGGTCACGTCCTCATAAATTGCGACAATCTCCCCGGATTCGAGCCGGTACACATAATTGTCCCGCCACCCGGAGATCCGGTTGTCTTTGTAGAGCGAAACGGGAAAAGCCTCCGCCTTTCCGGTTTTTGCTACCCGCTGGAAGACAAAAAAAAGACCGAACTCCACAACACCGGGGAAGGCCTCCAGGACGCTTCTGCCAATAATATTCTCCTTTCTGACATTCTCTATCGTCTCTACGGCGCGGTTGATATCGCGGATGATGAAGTCCTGCCCGCCAGGTACCGGATCGTAGATTGCCACCCCGCTGCTCATGGTGTTGAAAAGGTCACGGAACCGCGCCTCGCTGTCAGTAAGAGCTTTCTCTCCTTTTCTCATCTCGGTGACATCGGTGAGGA
>NZ_PIZH01000233.1 GCF_002835825.1 Methanoregula sp.
TTCCAGACCAGCGTGCCGGTGGCGTTGACCGCGACGGCGGTTCCCGTGTCGCAGTTCACCATGACGCTTCCCCCGTCCGGTGCCTCACGGGAGACAACCGCGGGGTTGGGTACGGGAATGGTACCAAAACCTGTCCTGTCCATGACGAGTACCAGTACTATAAAAAATATAACCATAAATAGTCCGCAGGTTTAATTTTTGTAAAAGAAAACCGGTTTTTGGGGAAACGATCTCAAACGATCCCCGCTGCAACCGTTTTTTGTCCCGGATCCGACAAATCCCGGCATATATCCGCCGGAACTGATGATCCCTGCACTGGAGTACCATGAAACCCGTTCCCCGCCCGGCAACATTCCTCTCGCATCTCGCATCCAGGAGAACGGTACTGTTCCGGGCGATCCGGGAGGTCTTCACGTACACTCCCGGCCTTGCCACCCTCTCCATCGCGCTCATCGTTGTGCAGGGGCTCCTCCCGCTCGCGGCCCTGTACGTGATGAAGCTGATGATCGACACGGTCACAGCGGCAGCAGCCGCTCCTGACAAGACACCGTTCTTCTCCCAGCTCTGGCTCCTCATCGCCGCTGCAGCCGTGCTTGCCATCCTGACAACGGTCTGCCGGGCTGTCTCCGGGTACGTTTCTGAGCTCCAGTCGGTCACGCTCTCCGATACTATTACCGACCGCATACAGGAGCACTCGCTCCGGCTCGACCTTGCCTATTACGAGAACCCGGCCTACCACAACAACCTGCGGCTCGCCCAGATGGGCGGTGCTGCCCGTTCCGCGCAGGTTATCGCAAATTTTACCCGTGTCGTGCAGAGCACGATCTCGCTCTGCACCGTCGGGGGGGCCATCCTCCTCTTCTCCCCGCTTGTGGCCCTGCTCCTTGCCGGCGCAGCCCTGCCGGCAGCGTTTGTCCGGCTCATCAACTCCCGTCAGCAGTACGCTCTCCAGGTCCGGCAGACCGAGGCGATGCGCCGGAGCAGTTACTACAACTCGCTCATCACCGAAGCATGGTACGCAAGGGAGATCCGGCAGTTCGGCCTTGGCGATCTCTTCCGGCAGCGGTACCGTGACCTCCAGTATTCCCTGCGGGACGCCCGCCTCGCCCTCTCGCGCTCGCGGGCCACGGGCGATGTCCTGACACAGGGGATCGTAACAGTCGCCATCTTTGGCGCATTTGCCATCATCGCAATAAAAGCGATCGAGGGGACGCTCTCGGTCGGTGACCTGGTGATGTTCTTCATGGGCTTCCAGCTCTGCATCGGGTACATCCAGGCCATCTTCACCGGCATGAACGCCCTGTACGAGGACCACCTCTTCCTGCGCCACCTCTTCTCATTCTTCGACCTGCAGCCACGGATCGCAGCCCCGGAGCATCCCGTCCCCCTGCCTGCACCGTTCCGGGAAGAGATCCGGTTCGCCGGGGTTTCGTACACGTACCCCGGCACAGCCGCCCCGGCCATCGCGGACGTGGACCTTTCCATCCGCCGTGGCGAGGTGATCGCCCTTGTCGGGGAGAACGGCGCGGGAAAGAGCACGTTCGTCAAGCTCCTCTGCCGGCTCTACGACCCGGATACCGGGACGGTCTCCGTTGACGGGATTGATCTCAGGGCAGCCGATCCGGATGACTGGCGAAAGCACACCGCCGTCTTCTTCCAGGACTTTGTCCGGTACCAGTTCACGGTCGGGGAGAACATCTGGGTGGGGGACGTGACACAACCCCGGGATACCCCGGAGATTGGCGGGGCTGCTCACCGGGCTGCTGCCGACCCGGTGATCCGGAAACTCGCCGACGGCCTCGACACCCAGCTCGGCAGGCTCTTTGCCGGGGGCCATGATCTCAGCACCGGAGAATGGCAGAAGATCGCCCTGGCGCGGACCTTCTTCCGGGACGCGGACCTCATCATCCTCGACGAACCGGCCAGCTCGCTCGACGCCCTTGCCGAGGCAGAGATCTTCAACCGTTTCCGCGAGCTGGTGAAAGGCCGCACAGCCGTCATTGTCAGCCACCGCTTCTCGACCGTCCTCATCGCTGACCGCATCTGCGTCTTCCGGGACGGGAGGATCACCGAGATTGGATCGCATGCGGAACTGATGGCGCAGGGCGGGCACTACGCGAAGATGTACCGGGCGCAGGCCGACGCTTACCAGCAGTGACCCTGGCCCGTCACATCATAACCGGAAGGTCACGATCCGGGACCAGCGCCGCAGGTGTGCGAGCGGGATATCGAGGGATGAGGGCGACTTCCGGTACTCCCAGAGCAGGGGAGTTGGGGGAAGGAGGAACATGCGGACAAAACGCAGCTTCTCGTACACGCCCGGCCGCTGCTGCATGGCAAGGATAAGGCGCGAGATGAAAAAGAGCCGTGCCCGGGAGATTTTTTTCTGGAGGCGGACCTCTCCCGCGGACGGTGCCGGCCATGCGGAGAACTCCCCGGCTCCTTCAGGGAGGGGCGTCCCCGACCAGAAACTGGCGGCGGCAAGGCAGTGTTCCAGCGGGATCCGGACATTGTTCTCCACGGACTGACGGACCAGTTCCTCCCATTCTTCCCGGGAACGGATCTGGTGCATGACCCGCGCTATGTCGCCGATCCAGTCAAGTCTGATGGTCCGGTGCTGGAATGCATCATGGAAGACGAGATACAGGAGCTGGTCAGCCGGGCAGAAGGTATCGAACGAGACGCCATCTGCGTGAACGGTGATCCGCCGCGTGAACGAAGCATCCAGCCAGTCTTCAGAAAAGAGGCCGAACTCGTTTGCCGTTGCCCAGTGCAGCTGGAGGCGTAACCCTTTCCCTGGGGGGAAGAACTTCTCGTGATGATCAGCATACGGGTAGATGTGGAAGATCTTTGCCGGGCAGGTGTACCCGAGCTCTTCCAGCACTGCCTCCGCTCTCGGGATAGCGTCCGGCAGAACGATCATGTCGATGTCGCTGGATTGCCGGAGCGTGGGGTCGGGATAGACGGTTCGTGCCAGTGCAGGGCCCTTTAAGAGGATGATGGGGACACCAGCTTCTTTCATGGCACGGGTGACTGTCTGGATCTGCTGGCCGGCGAGCAGTGTCCTTGCCGTGGAAGTCAGCGAGATCCGTTCCAGGTATTCCCGGATTTCCTGCGGGGGCCGGCATTCTTCCGGCCAGGAGCGGAGGTGGAACGTGATGAGGGGATAGATCCAATGAGGCCGGAGGCAGGAGAGGAATGCCTGCCACTCATCCTGGGAACGTTGGGGAGGCATAACCGGAATATTCCGGACCAGAAAAACCAGGTACTTGAGGAGATCATCAGGGAGGGAAAGCAGGTTATTTGCCGGATCACCCGCAAGAGGGAGATCCGTATGGAGTTTTCGTAAGATCGCAGGAAGGGAATCCATCTGACCGGGAGAGTCCGGAAAAAAACCTGAAGGATTGCCCTGATCGCTGTCTCCATGCATCAGAATGATTCCATCGGCATTCTGTGATAAAGATTGCGAAACACTGGTGAGGACAGAAGGCTGAACGGGATACACCATGCAGATCAGGAAAACCAACAGGCAGGCCTGCAGGGAGAAACAACAGAGAACAAGTGCGAGGGATGGGATTCGAACCCAAGAACTCCT
>NZ_PIZH01000234.1 GCF_002835825.1 Methanoregula sp.
CCGGGGTTGAGAGCGTTGCAAGAGTAGAGGCAAGGTAAGGTGGATGTCTACTTCCTGTAGGAAAACTTGAGCGCGAGCAGATAGCGCTTTAATCACCGATTCGGGCCGTCACCGCCCGGCATGCAGGAGAGTCTTGAACGCGGCCGGATGACACCGTAGCGGGAAAAGATGGGCTAAGCAAACGAGGACTGGGGACAAGTAGGCTCCTTCTCCCCCAGGTGGCAACAGCGTATGGATGGAATGCCACGACATTTCTTGAACATACCTGTATAAAAGCGGGTCTTCCCAACCGGTGCTGGACCAATCATTCGGTCGAGGTCCTTACATTTGAAGGACAGATCTTTTCTGAAAAACAAATGAGGGGAACCGTTTAACGCTTTTGAGCGCGCATGTACAAGGCGACCAGGAATAACCATGGCCATTGCATTTGAGAGCCTGTACAGCGACATTGCCGGGCGCTGCGGAAAACTTACAGTCGGAAAAAAGACCATGAGGACTCCGGCACTCCTGCCGGTTATCAACCCCCATCTCCAGCTGGTAACCCCAAAAGAGATGCGGGAGATGGGTGTTGAAGCAATTATTACCAACGCCTACATCTTTTCCCAGAGCAAGCAGTTCCGGACCCGCGCCCTTGAAGAAGGCCTACACAAGCTCCTTGATTTTGATGGCATCATCATGACCGATTCCGGTTCGTTCCAGCTCTCGGTGTATGGAGAAGTATCGATCACGAACACGGAAACGCTCTCCTTTCAGCGCGATATCGGAAGCGACATCTGGGTGCCGCTCGACATCCCCACATCTCCCGCTGCAGACCGCCAGACCACGGAGTGCGATCTTGCCATCACACTCCAGCGTCTTGCCGAAGCCCGGGAGGTCTTCGGGCCAGATGCCCCGATTGCCGGGCCGGTCCAGGGAGGTACTTTCGAAGATCTTCGTGAACGGTCGGCACGGGAGGTTATGGAGATCGGGTTCTCGTTCTGCCCCATCGGTGCAGTTGTCCCTCTTATGGAATCGTACCGGTACCGCGATCTCGTCCGGGTTGTTATGGCTTCAAAACGTACCCTCTCCCCCGCGGCCTGCATCCACCTTTTCGGTGCCGGTCATCCATCGATGTTTGCCCTTGCAACGGCAATGGGGTGCGATCTCTTTGACTCAGCCGCCTATGCACTCTATGCAAAAGACGGCAGGTACCTGACCGCACACGGCTCATACCGGATTGATGATCTCGCTGATCTTCCCTGTGCCTGCAGTGTCTGCCGGTCCCAAACTGCAGAGGAGCTCCGCGCAGCCCCAGACCGTGAGCGCCTGCTCGCTCTCCATAACTTGTACGCAACACTTGCCGAGATCTCCCGGATTCGCCAGGCGATTGTCGATGGGACACTCTGGGAACTTGTCGATGAACGGTGCCGTGGTCACCCGCGCCTGCTTGAAGGGTACCGGGAACTACTTGCTCATGTCCCCGCACTTGCAGAACATGACCGTGTCTCGAAACGACGGTTCTTTTACCGGGGAGATGAGAGTTGCCTGCGAACGGAAGTGCTCCAGTACCGGCAGGGGCTTTCGCGGCTTGCCCTTGGCAGAGAGGTCCTCATAGCTATTGACTGCAAAGGACTGGAAGGATTTGATACTCAGCTCTCGTTCAAGCCCCCATTCGGCCCATATCCGGTTGAGTTGAAAGAGACATTCCCCATCGGACCCTGCGAAATTCCGGAATGGGACGAGGCGCTGGTCCGCCAGGGTTGCCTTGGTATCCGGGCACTTGCTGAATCCCACCGCGATAGCCGGATCACGGTCATATGCAGCCGGAAATGGGCCGACCTGGTAATACGGGAACTTCCCGGTATCGAGGTGACCAGTGATGAAGTTTGATATCCGGAAGCGCGACGGGCTTGCCCGGACGGGGGTCTTCGGGAATGGAACAATAACCGTGCAGACACCGGCCGTGGTTGATCCGGATACCCTGTTTCCGGGCCTTGCTTCACTGTCTCCCTGCAATATCCCCCTTTCTGCCCCTTCCGGTCTTGCGGTGCACTATCACACCATTATTCCAGGAGGCCCGGTTTTCGTCCACCCGAACCGGGAAAATGCGGCCAGGAGCGGCGATTGCGTCATGGTTGCAAACTGGCACACCGCATTCTCCAACCCGAGAAATTACGTGGACTGGCTGGTCAATCTTAAAGAGAAGACCCCGTGCGACACTGCCTGGTACGCGCCTGCCGCTGCCCTGCCCTCAACGGTGGCAACTCTCTGTTATTCAGGGTTTGACCTCTTTGACTATACCGCAGTTGACCTGAAATCGTCCCAGGGATTGTTCTGCACTTCGACCGGTGACTTTCCTGTCGGTGCGCTCAAAGAAGGCATCTGCACCTGCCCCGGATGCCACGCAGGAAACCTGCGTGATCACAACCGCGAGGCCCTCCGGCAGGAAATCGCCCTTGTCTCCCGTTTCATCCGGCAATCACAACTCCGCGAGCTTCTCGAATCCCGGTGTCGTCTGGACGCAAACCAGGTGGCGATCATGCGCCATCTCGACCGGCATTATACATTCATGGAGGCACATCTGCCGGTAGCGAGAGCGGGCGTTATGCGGGCAAACTCGGCCGAATCCATGCAACGTGCCGAGGTGCAACGCTTTACAGAGCGGCTCCTCAGCCGTTACATCCCTCCCCCCGACGCTGATGTCGCAGTCCTTTTGCCCTGCTCGGCAAAAAAACCCTACTCGCTCTCGCAGAGCCACCGACGGTTCCAGCAGGCAATTGGTGGACGGGCTCATGAATTAATCGTCACCTCGCCCCTCGGTCTTGTGCCGCGCGAGCTCGAATGTACCTACCCGGCAGGTCATTACGATGTTCCGGTAACAGGATACTGGGACGCAGAAGAATGTGCAGTCATCTCCGGCATCCTTGCCCGTTACTTCTCGCGGCACCAGTACCGGAGGATCATCGCTCATCTCGAAGGAGGCGCCCTCCAGGTTGCGCGACAGGCTGCGGAGATCAGCGGGATCACGCTCGAATTTTCCTGTACGGATGATCCTGCCGGCCCGGCCGCACTGAATGCGCTGGATGCCGCACTTGCCGGTGAACGACGGGTAAAGGATGACCGGTTACACGGGATGCTTTCATACCAGTTCGGGTCCGATGTCGTAACAAAAGGCATCGTTGCGCGGGGCAGGTTCCCCGAACTCTTCTACAGCAGGGGCACTGTCCAGCTCTTCTCCATCGACACAGGAACCGGCCTCATCCGCCCCACGTTCGATGGCTGGGCACTGATCCCGGAAGGATACCGGGTCACGATTGATGATTTCGTGCCGGAAGGCGACGTGCTTGTTCCCGGCGTCAATGGTGCGGACCGGGCGATTCGTGATGGTGATGAGGTTTTTGTTGTCGGGAAACAGGCAGTTGCCACCGGTCGAGCCGCACTCCCCGCTGGGGAAATGCTCAGGTCACATCGCGGCGTGGCGGTCCGGGTGCGTAAGATAAAGAAGTTGTAATACAAAATCATGAGACAGATTCCGCCCGATCCGGGCATCTATGTATCCCAATTATGTTAATGGAGTGAAGTCGTTGTTTCGCATAGAAAAGGCAGAGCAGATT
>NZ_PIZH01000235.1 GCF_002835825.1 Methanoregula sp.
GGAGAAACCCATGTGTTTCTTCAGTTCCCGGCAAGAGGACCTGTCGCACGTCTTAGCCCCCCTCATTTCAGAGACCCGCCAATCCGGGCCCGTACAGGGCTCCGTTTTCCCCCTTTTCCGGAGCCAGAGGGAATAATTCCGGAAAATGAGGGAATAATTGGGGCAAAGTCTCCATTTTTACGCCGAAGAGGGGAGGTAACTTTTAGCCACATTCTTTTGGCCGATCGGCAGGCAAAACGGGTTTTGGCCTGTGGCAGGGTGTCAGTTGAGCGCCGAAAGCCGCCAGGCACACTCTGGCGAGGGATCGACGGTACCGGCGGTGAATGCCGGAAAAAAAGCATGGGATCCCTGCTATCCGACAGGGATCAGGATAAACATCTTCACTCAATAGTAGCCTTGACAATCACGACATCCTTCGCAGGCCGGTCCTCGCGAAGAGTCTTCGTCTTGCCGATCTTGTCGACAACATCCATACCCTCAATGACCGTCCCGAATGCCGGGTGCCGGCCGTCAAGGAAATTGTTGTTGACAAGGTTGATGAAGAACTGGCTGCCGCCGGTGTTCGGGCCAGCGTTTGCCATCGAGATCGTCCCGCGATCGTTTTTGTTGCCGGGCGGGAACTCGTCCTTGATCACGTAACCGGGACCTCCCGTACCATTCCCTTTTGGATCCCCGCCCTGGATCATAAAACCGTTGATGACGCGGTGGAAGATGATGCCATTGTAGAATCCCTCGCGGACGAGTTTTTCGAAGTTTCCTGCCGTGATCGGCATGTCGGATGCAAGATCGATTCGGATGGTGCCCATATTCGTTTCAAGCCGGGCGATCTTCCCGGACGGTGCTGGCGATGTCATGGTTATGGTACAAATGGGGGTTCCGGTTATATGAAAATACGCGGAATAATCCTGCGCGGAAAAAATCGCAAAAAGAGAAGATGTGATTTGGTATCAGATCATCGTGGCGCGGATGATCGTCACGTTCTGGAGCGGACGGAAGAACGGATAGCCATTTGTCTCCACTTTCGCGATCGCATCGACAACGTCCATGCCTTCGGTCACGGTCCCGAAGACCGGGTGCCTGGCGTCAAGGTTGTTATTGTCAACCGTATTGATGAAGAACTGGCTGCCCCCGGTGTTGGGGCCGGCATTGGCCATGGCAACGGTGCCGCGGTTGTTCTTGTTGGTGCCGGTAAACTCGTCATCGATCAGGTACCCCGGGCCCCCGCGGCCGGTGCCGGTGGGGTCCCCGCCCTGGATCATGAATCCGTCAATAACGCGGTGGAAGATGACGTCATTGTAGAATCCTTTCTTTACCAGCGTCTCGAAGTTTCGTGTGGTGTTCGGTTTCTCTGAGCTGAGTGCGATGACAATGTTCCCCATCGAGGTCTCCAGCCGGACTTTCTTTCCGGCAATAAAAGTCACTGCCGGAGAAACTGTTTCTGTGGGGGCGGGAGTGGAAGTCGCAGTTGTCACAACCGGTACCGGGGTGCCCAATGGGGTGGATTCAATGGTAGTTGCAGGCGCGGGCTGCGTGCATCCTGCGCAGAGGACAAGGGCCAGAATGAGGAGCCCGATGACTGATAACGTTCTGAAGGGTGACATCCCGGTACTCTGGGAAGTCCCGGAAAAAAGAGGTTGCGGGTTGACCCGGACTTCGTCTCATCGTCCCTGCGGCCGAACCAGAAGATTGCGCCGAGAGCAAGAACGATCGATACCAGTCCCGTGACAAGGATGATCGTTCCCTGGGACGTGAACGTGGTATAATCGCGTGCCGCAATATCGATTGCAAGGACTGCGGCCGTGTTGCCAGTGGAGTCTGCCACAGAATCATCGATGGGAGCGTAAGCGCTCATGAACGAGCCGTACTTTGTCGTGTAGGGCTGCTTCGTGACCGTGGGGCCGGAGAGCGCGAGGAAGATCGCATCCTGATCCGGCGCGGTGGACACCTCGCCGATCCGTGCCGAGCCCTGCGGGTCCTTGACCATCAGGTCGTCAACGAGGAAGACCGCAGTCTTGTTCGGGTAGACCTTCAGGATATAGGCATTGAGGATATGGTCATCCATGCTCCGCATGGTGTTGAGTTTCTCCACGAGCGCAAGGTATTCCGGAGCGTTCTCGTTGCCCGGGGTGATGTTGGCAAGTTCGTATCCATGGACCTGTGTGGCCATGACGCCAACGGTCCCTTTCATTCCCAGGGCAGTAGCGCTCCTGAGCGCATCCTGCTCTCCTGTATAGGCAACCAGGGTGAGCGCCCCGATGATGATGATCACGAGGATCGCTGCGAGGTACTGGTGTGTGGATTTCTTGCATGAACAGGTCATTTCAGGTTCGCCTCCTGAGTGCAGCTCCCAGTGCAACCGCCCCTGCGATCCCTCCAAGGATGATTGCAGGGGAGGGCGGCGACGCGGGAGTTGGTGCCGGGGCCGGCTGCATCGTGACGGTCAGCGGGGTTGTCTGCCCGGATCCCACGATGACGGACTGGGTACTGTCAATGTAGCCGGTATACTTCAGCAGGACCGTGTGCTGGCCTGCCGCTATGCCGGTGAGCGTTGCCGGGCTGTAGCCCTTGAAGAGATTGTCGACATAGATCTCGGCGCCGTCTGGTGTCGTGGTGACCTGGATCGAACCGGATGCCGGGACCGGTGTCGGCGCGGGACCGACCGGTGTCAGGACGGCATTGATCGAGGTGACTACGTTCGGCTGGACATAGACGGTGTTCATCCAGTCATTGTAGCCGGATGCAGTCACCTTGAAAAGGTGGTTTCCGCCGCCAACATTATTCAGGGTCAGGGTGCCGGACGAGGGGACCGTCCCCTGTTGTGCGCTATCCATCGACACCATGGCACCCGGGAGGGAGAGGACCTTCACGGTACCAAAGGATCCCGGAGGCATGACAGCACTGATGGTCTGGCTGCTGCCGGCATTGACGTACACGGTCGTCACGTAATCGCTGTAGCCGGTGAGGGTGAGCCGGAATGTGTGGCTTCCCGGGTACAGGGTGACGGTGACGGGAGCCTTCCCCTGGTAGTTATTGTCGGCATAGACAAGGGCACCCGTGGGATTCGAAGACACCGAGACTGTCCCGGTACTGCGGGGCGGGGGCGGTGACGGCTGGAGTGTCGGGTAATAGGTGGTGGTCTGGCCAGCCGCAACCGTGACGACCCGGGTATCAGGGGTGTACCCGCTCAGTGAGGCTTTCATGGAATAGGATCCCGCAGCAAGGCCGGGGATGGTTACCGGCGAATACCCGTAGAAGTTACCGTTCATGTAGATCGCAGCCCCCGATGGGCTTGACTGCGCATAGATCGTGCCGGTGGTTACCGGCGGTGTTGTGGTCGGGGGCGTTGTTACCGGCTGGAGGTTTGCGTTGACTGAGACGTGCTCGCCATTGGCGGGCATCTTTGAGGGCGCACCTGTCCACGAGTTGTAACCGGTTTTGGAGACGAGGATGGTTGTGACGGGGGTTCCCGAAGGTGAAACGCCAACAGAAAGCACACCCCCGGATGTCACGCCCTCGTAATTGCCGTTGAAGTAAACTGAAGCCCCGTCGACATTGCTGTAGACATCAATGTAGCCC
>NZ_PIZH01000236.1 GCF_002835825.1 Methanoregula sp.
GTGTTGCCGAAGGCTCACTTGAGGAGATTGGATCTCATTATTCATCGGTCGATCTCCAGCACAAGGCCAATGAATGGCGGGATTGAATGATGTATCTTCTTGATACAAACATCTTCCTGGATGTAGTGCGGATTTATTCGCACTACTTGAGAAGCCCCTTTTAGGGCTTCGAGATACATACTCCGCCGCTCGCGTGTGGAGGAAGTGAAGGCATTTTTTAACCGGGCCGATCTCCCGTCTTTGCATGTTACCGATTTCGCCCTGCATACTCTCGGGGTAATCTATCTGCGGGAACGAAAACCAAAGGAATTCCAGAAATTTATTGACGGGGATATCCTTGCCAGCGGTATCCGGGTCACCACCCTGGATCCGGTGGATTATTCCCGGATTGTTCATTGCGCCATGAAGTATCATCTTGATTTTGATGATGCCTACCAGTATGCCGCAGCGGAAAAGCATAATCTCAGTATCGTGAGTTTTGACCGGGACTTTGACCGGACAGAAAAAGGCCGGGTTGAACCTGGAGTTCTGTTCCGGTAATTTTTCAAGAATAATCCGCAGTGTTCATGGAATGCTCATATGAGATTATCGGCAACCATGGAACACTATACACAACATAACCCCGGGTGCATCCTCATGCTTGTCAGATTCGAAGTCTATGCCGAAGAAGGATTCTGGTGCGGAAAGGCTCTGGGTGTCGATATCTTCACCCAGGGCAAGACCCTTGACGAGCTGATGGAGAATACCCGTGAAGCAGTCGGTCTTCATTTCGAGGATGAGATCCGCAGAGGAGAGGTAATGAGGATCCAGTTGATCTCCGAGACAGAGGTTGATGCAGTGGCCCGGAATTAGTGAAACAACCTCCCCTCTCTTACCCCGCAGCACTCCCGCCAAAAACCCCCACAAGGCAGAGCAGGAAGACGACCCACCAGGCCGAGATGATCCAGAAGAACGGCTCTCTTCTCATGGCACACCCCCGAATGCCCGGGTCGAACCGGCAGGTGTGAGCGAAACTGCCCATGCACCCGTTCTCCCGCAGAAGAGGGGAGGAGGAATGGGGTGGAAGGGTGCACCGCCAGGGGACGCGGTGTGTGGGGTTCGTGGTGTTGTCTTCCCGTGCCATCGGGGAAGTACTGCTGTTCGTGTCATGGTGGCTCACGGTCCCGGACTGTTCCGGACTATCACCACAGGGTTCGTGCCTGCGGGGATATAAGGGAAAAGAAGATGGAAAAAAAGGGGCGAAAATTTTCCAGCCGGATGAACAGCAACCTCTCACGGGACTTCCGGAAGCGTGCCCGGGTTCCGCACCGGCAGGGTGAACCAGAACGTTGTCCCCGTTCCCGGGCCTTCCGACTCCGCCCAAATCTTCCCGCCATGCACTTCGATAATGCGCTTCACGATGGCAAGGCCGACCCCGGTGCCCGGCGTATCCGCGTCCAGTTTTTCAAACAGGTTGAAGATCCGGCCCAGGTAGGCGCGCTCGATACCGCTCCCGTTGTCCCGGACAAAAAAGGCCCTGCCCCCGGCGGCCTGCTCCGTGCCGATCGTGATGATGAGGTTCTCCTGGCTCCCGCGGAACTTGACGGCGTTCTCGATCAGGTTCAAGAAGACCTCCCGCAGGCGGGCGTGGTCGGCCGGAACAACCGGAAGGTCAGGTGCGATCTCGATCTGGACATGGTGCTCTGCAAGGCAGTGAGAAAGGAGGGCGATGGCCTCGTCAATAACCGTGCGCACGGGAACCGGGGCCATCTGGTAGGTGCTCTGTCCCGCCCGGGAGAGCTTGAGGAGGTCGGCGAGGAGCGATGCCAGCGTGTCCACGGCAGCGGAGATCCGTTTCGTATGCTCCGTGAGCCGGGCAGGTTCCGGGGCGCCCCGGGCAAGCTCGTCTTCGATCATCCCGGCAAAGCCCTGGATGGTGATGAGGGGGTTTTTGAGTTCGTGCGAGACGGTGTACGTGAACCGGGCAAGCTCGTCGTTCTTGTGTTCGAGTGCACGGATCACCAGTTCCCGCTGCTGCTCGGCATTTTTCCGCTCGGCGATCTCGGTCTCGAGTTCCTGGATCTTCTTGTCGAGCTTGCGGAAGAGTACCTCGTTGTACTGTCGCAGCACCTCCATCTCGTTGCGTCCCTCCGGCCCTTTGGCGCCTTGTGGTTTGCCTCCGTTCCCGGCAAGGACGTCCCGGATCTCATGGAGCAGCACATCCGGCTTCTGCGGCTTTGTCAGGAACCGGTCGGCCCCGAGGCCCAATGCGAACGCTTCGTCTTTTGGATCGGTGTAGGTGGCCGTGTAGAAGATGAACGGGATGGTTTTTAACAGGGCATCCGCCCTCCACTGCCGGCAGAGCTCGAACCCGTCCATCACCGGCATCAGGATATCGGTGACGATCAGGTCCGGGGGTGCTTCCCGTGCACGGGCAAGGGCCTCGGCGCCGTTTTTCGCCGGTACCACGTCGTACCCGCTGCCCTTCAGGATGGCTTCGAGCAGGTAGAGGTTCTTTGGATTGTCGTCTGCGATAAGGACCCTTGTCATGACCCGTTACCCCCTGCGCTTCCGGGAGGCAGGTACTGGCGTACCTCCCCTGTGAATGTCTTGGGGTTGATGGGCTTCTCGATATACCCGGTGCACCCGGCGGCAAGCGCCTTCTCGCGGTCGCCTGCCATGGCATAGGACGTGACGGCGATAATCGGCGTTTTTATGAGGCCCGGGAGTTTTCGCAGCTCCCGTGCGGTGGCATACCCGTCCATCACCGGCAGCTGGATGTCAAGCAGGATGAGGTCCGGCACCTCCTTTGCTGCAAGGTCAATTCCTTCCCTGCCATTGTTTGCCCGGATAACCGTCCAGCCTTGAGCAACCAGGATGAAGTTCACAAGGTAGAAGTTCTGGTCATTGTCCTCGATATACAGCGCGCGTACCGTCATGATCCACTCCGCTCCCGGGGAAGGGTGAAGGAGAAGGTGCTCCCCCGGCCCGGCTCACTCTCGACCGTGATCTCTCCTCCCATCAGGGTGACGAGCCGCTTTGAGATCGAGAGCCCGAGGCCGGTTCCCTCGTACTTCCGGGCAAGACCGGTCTCGATCTGCGTGAACGGCTTAAAGAGCCGCTCCCGGTATTCTTTTTCTATCCCGATCCCCGTATCCGTGACACCGATGCGGACCCACGGCCCCTCAACCGTGCAGCGGACGCGGACCGAGCCCTGTTCTGTGAACTTGATGGCATTGGAGAGGAGGTTCAAGAGCACCTGCTCGACGCGCCGGCTGTCCGCGATCACCGTACCTGCCTCCGGGGCGATCTCCAGATCCAGCGAAAGAGTTTTTCCGTCGGCAAGCGGCCTCACGGTGCGCACGGCCTTTTCACTCAGCGGGCGGCTCTCCACGGGCGAGGCTGCGACGTTCAGCTGCCCGGCCGCGAGCTTCGAGATGTCCCGGACATCGTTGATCAGGGCGAGCAGGTGCTCTTCGCTCCCAGGACCCATTGCTAGGTGGTTGTTCCGCCACGTATTGAGCCGCCCGGACACCCCCTGTTCGCTCTCGCCCGCGCACCCGTGAACGCGAGTTCCGTGGGTCCG
>NZ_PIZH01000237.1 GCF_002835825.1 Methanoregula sp.
CGACAGCTCGCGTAGTGAGGGGCTGATTACGGTCGCGGGCAAAACACGAGAGCACGACCTGTTAATCGGGCGGGGATCTGCTGCTCATGATCTGGTCATGCACCCCGCACTTCATCCGCCATATTGCATGAGCGCTGATCCTGTTCACTCTCGGGACCACAGGATGGCGCAAACGGGACTATGGCTGTGCCCGTTCTTTCGCGGCCCTGATGTTCGCAGCGGGCATCTGGGCGTTCTGTACCGCCCTCGAACTGGCAAGTGCGGATCTCCCGACACAGATGCTTGCGATCACCCTGGAATACCCGGCAATGGCAGTCATCCCCGTTGCCTGGCTCCTCTTTGCTCTTGAATACATAGGGCGGGACGATCTGCTCACACCAAAAAACATCGGCCTGCTCTGTATCATCCCCGCGGTCACGACTATCCTGGTAGCCACCAATGAGCTGCACTACCTCTTTTACACAACCGTCACGGACATGATGTTCTTCGGACTATCCTATCATGTGGTGACGTATGGACCGGCCTTCTGGATCCACGCAGCCTATTCTTACCTGCTCATCGGGATCACCCTTCTCCTGATCCTGCAGCGGTTCCTTTTCTCATCCACAGTCTATCGCCGCCAGGTCACAGTCATTCTCGTTGCTACCCTCATCCCCCTCATCATGAACCTTATCCTGGTGTTCCGGGTGGGATCGGTCGGACTCATCGACCCTACTCCGGTGGCACTCCTCCTCTCCGGGGCCCTCATCCTCATTGGCATGGTCAGATTCCAGCTCCTCGATATCACACCCATTGCAAACGAACAGATCCTCGAAAATATGCGGGATGGCGTGATCGTTGTCGATATCCAGGGCCGGATTATCAGCGTGAACCCTCCCGGTGCACGCTTCCTCGGTATTCCCGGGAACAAAGTAATTGGCTTGTCCGTTTCGGAAAACCTGCAGGAATCCGCTCTTGAATGTATCCGGGTTGCAGGGCTGGCCGGGGACCGGGAAGAACGTCGTGAGACAGAACAGGTCATCAATGGGTTACACCGGTATTTCGAGATGCGCTGCATCCCGATCCGGTCACGGAACACAAGCAACAAGGGCAGGATGATCCTGGTCCGTGATATCACAGAAGCAAAGCAGACACAGAATGCCCTGTCTGAGGCCCGGAAGAAGATCAACCTCCTTTCCGGTTTTACCCGTCATGACATCCTCAACCAGATCACGGCGCTGCTCCTCCATATCGATATCGCAAAAGAGTCGGTTCCGGATCCCGGTGTCCAGGAATGGTTACAAAAACAGGAAGCGGCAGTCCTGACAATCCAGCACCAGATCGAGTTTACGAGAGATTATGAGGAATTGGGGATTAACGCTCCCGAATGGCTCTCTCTCCATGAGATTGTGTCGGGAATCCGGCCGGTCCTCGAGGCCAGGAAGATATCCCTTGATTGCACGCTTGAGGACATCGAGGTCTTTTCTGATCCGCTCATGAAACGCGTGTTTGCGATTCTTGCTGACAATACCATCCGTCATGCGGAAACGGCTACGCTGGTCCGGATCCGAAGCGAGCGGGAAGGTGAGCACCTTAACCTTGTGTATGAGGACAATGGTAAAGGAATACCGGCTGCAGAGAAAACCCGGATATTTGACCGCGGTGTCGGGATGCATGCGGGACTCGGGCTCTTTCTCGCTCACGAGATCCTGGGAGTTACCGGGATTACTATTCATGAATGCGGAAAACCCGGTGAGGGCGCCTGTTTTTCCCTTCAGGTTCCTCATGGTCAATTCAGGATCCGGGAGTGAAGGGCGGCCGCCTGTCCAGGGTTCTCAACTCTCGTGCCCGGGAGCTGATTAATACAGGATACTGGAGGATGCGACGTTTCTCCTGCATTATCATCGGAGATTACCGCGCCTCTTTTACCTGCATCGCGACCTTGGCGTGGCAGCGCGGGCAGCCCACTTTGACGGGTTTTTTCGAACGCTGGAGAGAGTTGAGCCGGATCCCCATGTAGGTCCAGGCATGGTTGCAGCGGTGGCAGGTAACAAAACAACTGGTGTACTGGCATTCCATGATCTAAAAGACCGCGACCGGATCGTATTAAGGAGAGGCTGGCGGGGGGTGAAAGTGCAGGGAACGGGTCAGTGCCCTGCCATCAAGCACCGCGACGGCGCTTTGGCATGCGCTGACAGAGCAGGACACTGCCTTCGTCACGCTGGGACTCGGCCTGCCCGATAAGCTTGCGGAGCATGCACTCAGAAACGAACTGCCCGGTCATAGCGTACACGCGTTCCGCACCGCTGTCCGGATCGGTCTCGAACGTGAGGATGAGGTCCTCCCGTTTATCAAGAGTGTGGGCAAGCATTTCCTGGAGCACATCTTCCACAGGTCTTCGCTTTTTTCCCCTGCCTCTTCCCTCCGATACCATGCGGGAGAATGGTGGTCAGCGGGTGATAAGGATTGTGCGGGGCGCATACCGTGCGCACGGACAGGGGGCTGCTTGGGAAAACCGGAGAGAAAAAGATTCCTCATATGCCAGTGCCACCCCGGAGAAGCGACCATTTTTTATGGGTATACGGTTAACAGCGTTCCATGCAGGATCCGGTTCCCCCAGAAAAGAACCCGTTCACCTGTCCCGCATGCAGCAGTCCCGTGAAACCGGGCGACAAATTCTGCGAGGCCTGCGGTGCAAAGATACCTGCGCTCTTCACCTGCACGAAATGCGGCACCCAGTTCGTTCACTTCAAAGAGCAGTGCGAACTCTGCGGGGGATCGCTGGTTCTCGGGGATGGTTCCGTACCGGGCACACCAGCACAACCGGCGAGGGAAGAAAAAACCGTTACGGTGAAACGGGCAGCAGGGGACCCTTCACCGGATGATACTGAAGAAGGGCCGTTGCCTGAATCCCTGGAAGATGCCGGGGATGCTGAGGTCATCACGGTAAAAACGAAGGTTTCGCACCGGCACGCTGAACCGGAAGAAGAACCGGAGCAGGATGATGAGCCGGAACCGGGGGAAGTGACGGAGCAGGATGATGAAGAGGAGCCGGTGGAAGAGTATGACGAAACTCCCGCGGAGGTGACACGCCCGGCGCGGAAGATGGCACAGGAACGGCCTTCGCAGGAGATCGTAGAGCCGGACACCGATGAACTGCTGGAACTGTACGGGAAGGAGTATGATCCGGACGAGACGCTGGAATCGCATCGCAGGTCGCCGGGTGTTTCACGAAAGGAGCGGGCGGCAAAGGAACCAGCCGCGGCTCCTGCGAAGCGTTCCAGTGTAAAGGTTGACGATGCCCTGCTCCTCTCCCTTGACGGGCAGCCGGAGAAAAAGGCACAAAAACCGCGGAGAGGCCGATCCGGGCTTCTCATGGCCGGGCTTGTGGCCGCAGTCATCGTTGCCGCGGTTATTTTCATTGCGCTCCCATCCCTCACCTCCGAAGATAATGCGGGATCGCAGAGCAGCGTGACAATCATCGAAGAAACACCGGTCCGTAATGTTTCGCCCACGGGAACACCCACCCCGTCCCGGGCCTGCGCATTCCTGCCCCAGCCCACGCAGACCCTCCACTC
>NZ_PIZH01000238.1 GCF_002835825.1 Methanoregula sp.
TGCTGGACTACTTCGTCCCCAACGGGTCCGCGTAGTGGCGTACCCACATCGCCGCCTTCCGGCACGAACTTGGTCGCCCCGATCTCCTTTTTCGAGAAGCACCGGTCGCTTGACTGCCCGCTGCTCATTACGCCGTGGGACCCCATCCCGCGGTACTGCTTGTAGCTCCGGCCGTTCATGGTAATGACTTTACCGGGCGACTCGTCGGTACCCGCAAACATGCTGCCCATCATCACCGTGTCTGCCCCGGCCGCAATGGCTTTTGCAACATCGCCGCTGAACCGGATGCCCCCGTCCGAGATGATCGGGATGCCTGCCTCATGGGCAATCTCCGCAACCTGCGCAACGGCGGTGATCTGCGGGACGCCGGTCCCGGCAACAATGCGGGTTGTGCAGATGGAACCCGGACCGATGCCCACCTTGATGCCGTCGACACCTGCGTCAAGCAGTGCCGCTGCCGCCTCCTTTGCCGCGATGTTCCCGGCAACCACCTCGGCCTTCACGCTGCCCTTGATCTCCTTCACGGCAGCAACCACCTTCATGTTATGGCCGTGGGCGCAGTCCACGACAAGGGCGTCTGCCCCGTTCTGGTCCAGGAGTTCGGCACGGGCAAAGTCGAACGGGCCAACTGCTGCAGCAACACGGAGGTTGCCTTTCTTGTCCCGGCAGGCAAGCGGGTACTGGCGTTTTTCCAGGATATCCTGCATGGTGACGATACCGATCAGTCTGCCTTTGTCATTGACAATGGGGAGCCGCTCCACCTTGTTCGTATACATGATCTCAAGGGCTTTCTCGGCAGTGATGTCCTCTCCGCCAACGATCGGCTTCTTTGTCATGATGGTGGTGATATTCTCGCTGCCGCTCTTCTGCACGATAGCTCGCACATCGCGACGGCTCACGATGCCGATGATCTTCCCCTTGTCAACAACCGGCACGCCGCCAATATTGTACTGGTGCATCAGGTGCTCTGCATCCGAGACTGTTGCCGTGTCCTCGACGTACAGGACATCGCGCTCGATCAGTTCTTCGGCCTGCTTGACGGCAACAACCTCCTGCATCTCGTGCTCGGGCGTCATGTTCCGGTGGATGACACCGATGCCGCCAAGGCGGGCAAGCGTGATGGCCATCCTCGCTTCGGTCACGGTATCCATTGCAGCGGATACGAGCGGCATATTGACATTGATATTCTTCGAGAACCGCGAGCGTGTGTCAGTCTCAGAGGGTTCTACCCACGATGCCTGAGGTTCCAGCAGGACATCGTCAAAGGTTAAGGAGAGGGGGACTTCCAGTTTTTCCACAAACATGATCATCACCGGATCAGCGCAAGCGCCTTGTTGATCAGGTCTTCACGAACCGTTGCATTCCGGTCGCCGCCGCAGACCATTCCCCGGACCCCTATGATCTCGGGGTTGATCCGCTTGAGTGCTTCCATGTCCTCGAACTTCAGGGCACCGGCAAGGGCGGTGCCAAGGCCGAGGTCCCGGTTTTGTTCTGTGAAATGGGCAAGCGCTTTCTCGTCCATGAAAGCGAACGTGCTCTGCCGGTCCTTGATGCCGGTGTCGACCATGGCAAAGTCGGCCCCGCAGTCCGCGGCAATGGGAGCCATGTCGAACGGGGAGATGGTGTGCATCCGTTCATGGTCGGAATATGCGGCGATGACCACGAACTTTCTCGGGAACGGCTCTTTCACGGCCCGGACAACCGCGGAGATAACCTCACGGGCCTGTTCCTTTCCCTCGAACGCAAGCCCGATCTTGACATAGTCAGCCCCGGCACAGGCAGCGCCGTACGCGGTAAGGGCAGCGCCGCCGGGCTTGTAATCGAAATCCCCGATGGCTGCGCTTACGGGCTTCCGGGCGAATTCCTTGATCTCACGGATCACCCAGGGATAGTTTGCGCCGAGCGAGCCTTCGGATGGTTTTTTGACGTCGATGATGTCAGCGGCGACCGAGTGCCTTGCCTCGTCGATGGAGCTGGGGCTGACCAACAATTGCATAAGATTTAATGATCTTTTGACATAATAGTGGTTTTGGGTTCGTCTATGGAACTGGTCCTTGCAATGGATTTGAAAGAGAATCTGGTCGTGCACGGCAAATCCGGGCAGCGGGAGCGTTACAAACCGCTCGACTGGGGCTGTTCTCCGACGGCGGATCCGGCCGGATTCGTCCGGGCCATCCGGCCGCGTTCCATCTATATTGCGGACCTTGACCGCATTACCGGGACCGGTTCGCATGATACCATTGTCCGGCAGTGCGCATCCCTGGTGCACCGGTGTTACATTGACCGCGGGTGCCGGGGACCGGATGACCTGCTCGACGGGTACCACATCACGAACATCACGGGGACTGAAACCGGGGGGAGCGACCTCTCATGCTATTCCGGCGGTTTCCTGAGCCTCGATATCAAAGCCGGTCGCGTCATCCCCTCGGGTCGTGACCCGGTCGATTTCCTCCGGGAGGCAAACGGCTGGAAATTTGACGGGTGTATCATCCTCAACATCAGCGCCGTGGGAACCGAGACCGGACTCGATCCGGCAATGCTCGATTCGATGCGGGCCGCGTATCACCGGAAATTGTTCTGGGGCGGCGGCGTTGCATCGCAGGACGACATCGCGATGCTCTGTGATGCCGGGTTCGATGGCGCAATCATCGCCACAGCGCTGCATCATGGAAAAATCCCGGTTGACTGGATCCGGAGGGGCCGGGTATGCTAACGGGCATGTTGATCACGCTGGAAGGAATAGACGGGAGTGGGAAGAGCATGCTCCACGGATCGCTCAAGGATTTGCTTGCCGATCTCGACCCTCTCATGACTCGGGAGCCGGGAGCGACCTGGGTGGGTGATCAGGTACGGCGTGCGATAAAAGAGCAGACCGATCCGATCACAGAGGCCACGCTTTTCGTTGCTGACCATGCAGCCCATCTTGCGAAGGTTGTCCGGCCGGCACTTGCGGAAGGCCGGCTTGTCATCTCCGACCGGTACAGCGACAGCCGTTATGCCTACCAGTCTGTGACCCTGCAGGGCATTGTACCGAAACCGGAGGAATGGTTGCGGGCGATGCACAATGGGTGGACGATTGTGCCGGATAAGACATTCCTTTGTGTGTTGCCGATAGATGAAGCGCTGACCCGGCTCAAGCCGGATTCAGAGCGGGAGCATTTCGAGAAGCGGGAGACGCTGGAGAAGGTTCAGAATAATTATCTTTCCTATGCTCGGGCGGAACCGGAGCGGTTTGTGATTGTGGATGCCCTGTTGTCGCAGGAGACTGTGGCGACGTTTGTGGCGGATGCGATCCGGGTGGAATGGGAAGCGGGGATGAAGAAGCGGAAGGTAAGGAAGAAGTGAGCAGGTTTTTCTGGATTTTTCCGGATTTTTTTTTCAACAGATCGCGATGAAAATTTTTCATAGTGAAAATTTGTTGTAAGTTAGTGAAGCGATTGTAGGTTAATTAACCTACAAAACTATTGTACAACCTACAATATTTTGGTGGCTCCGGCGTGAGCGGTCCGGACGATCAACCGGATCGCGTGTGAAAATTTTCACGCACGATTTTGA
>NZ_PIZH01000239.1 GCF_002835825.1 Methanoregula sp.
GGTAAGGAAGTGCCGGGCACGGTACGGGACGGAAGTGCAGCCATGAGCGACCTCCTCATACTCGCGGTGTACATTCTCATCTTCCCCGGCTTCCTCTTCCTGTTGGCGTACGCCCTCCTCTTCCAGTATATCGACCGCAAGCTCGCGGCCCGGATGCAGCACCGGGTCGGCCCGCCGCTCCTCCAGCCGCTTGCCGACCTCATCAAGACGCTGGGCAAGGAGGTGATTGATGTAAAGGGTGTTGATCGCGGAGCATTCAACACAGCCCCGCTCATAGCCCTTGCCGCAGTCATGACCGCATTCCTCTATATCCCGGTCATCGGGGCAAGCCCGCTCGCTTTCCAGGGAGACCTCATCCTCGTCCTCTACCTCATGACGCTGCCGACCCTGACACTCTTCGTCGTGGGCTGGCTGAGCCGGAACGTCTTTGCCTGCGTTGGCGCGATCCGCACGGTCACCCAGCTCTTCATCTACGAGGTGCCGTTCTTCCTCGTCATGCTCGCCCCGGGGCTGATGGCCGGCTCGTGGTCGGTATCGGCAATCGTGGCATGGCAGCAGGTACACCCCTGGTGTGCGGTCCTCCAGCCCGTCGGTTTTGTCATCGCACTGGTCGCATTGCAGGCAAAGCTTGAGCGGACGCCGTTCGATATCCCCGAGGCTGAGACGGAGATCGTTGCCGGGCCGTGGACCGAGCTGACCGGGCACCGGCTCGCCCTCATGAAGCTGGCATTCGATGTCTCGCTCGTCACCGGCAGCGCCCTCATCGCGGCCCTCTTCCTGGGCGGCCCTGAAGTGCCGTGGACGATCGCCCCGGCGTGGCTTGCCACCCTCGCCGGATTTGGCCTGTTCCTTATAAAGACACTCGCGGTCCTCTTCATTCTCTCCACCATCAGGGTCGCCACCGGTCGTATCCGCATCGATCAGCTCAATGATATTGGCTGGAAATACATTGCCGGGGCAGCTGTATTCCAGGTTGCCCTTGTCCTTGTCATGAACGCATGGTGGGTGCATCCATGAGCGTTATCCGGGAGATGCTGCACAACCTGTTTGCAAAACCCCTCACCATCCTCTACCCGTACGAGAAGGCCCCGATCCCCTGCACGTTCCGCGGGGAGGTGGCGATCGATGATGACAAGTGCATCGGGTGCTCGAAGTGCTCGCTGGTCTGCCCGCCACAGGTGATCACGATGATTGACGGTCCGCGTGAGGTCGAGTTCAAGGGAAAGAGCCTTGCACGGAAGAAGCGGCCGCAGGTGAAACTCTACAAGTGCATCCGCTGCGGGCTCTGCGAGCGGCACTGCCCCACCGGGGCAATCCACGTCACCGGCAAACTCTCGGGCTGCGGTACGGACAAGGAAGCCGTGATAACGTAATGACCACGGATCTGATATTTCCTGACCTGCGGCGGAGACTGGCGGGCACCCGCCTGATTACCGTAGTCGGTATCGGCGATGAACTCAGTCCTTCGGACCGGCATGGAATGACTGCAGCACGGGAGATCGACCGCCAGAGCATCCCGGGCGTACAGGTCTTCCTTGCTGAGACAGTCCCAGAGAACATCACCGGCCCGCTTAGGAAGTACCGTCCGGACCATGTCCTCTTCCTGGACGCGGCAGAGATGGGAGAGCGGCCCGGCACTATTGCACGGATCGAACCGGAACAGGTCAGGGCGCGACTCTTCTCGACACATGCCCTGCCGCTGCCGGTGGTCATGGAGTATATCGAACGGGATATCGGGATACCCGTCACCCTGCTGGGCATCCAGCCGGAAACCAGCAGTCCCGGCAATGCCCTGTCCGGTACTGACCGGAGATATTTTGACGAGAACCTGCGACAGGTGTCAGAAGTCCTCCGGGACCGTTAGCCACGGGGGGTCACTTCAGGTAAAGCTGAACGTCTCTGGTACCAACGTCTGCAGGTCAACGACCACCGCGAGCGCCGGTGTCGGGTTCACGTTCATCTGCTTCTGGAACGCGGTCTGGGACTGCCAGGTACCGGCATTGACCCCGAGCACGCCCCGGTAGGTGGTGATGCCCTTGATGTGCACGTGGCCCGTGTGGAGGATCTCGGGGATGGGGTCGATGATCATCCGGTCGGTCCTGCCAGCGGCGATCGGGGTCCGTCGACCGTACGCGGGGGCAAGGTGCCGGCGCATCAGCATCTCCTCCATCATCAGCCCGGAATGCTCGTAGGATGCGCCGGGGATGAGACCGATCATGTCGTCGATGGACCGGCCGTGATACATCATCACCCGGACCCCCTGGAGGTTTACCACGGCCGGGTTCTCCACCTGCATACAGTTTTGGGGGAACTTCTTCGTGAACGCGTCCGGGATGACCGGTTGGGGCTCGGCGCCCCGGACCACGTCGTGGTTGCCGGGCGCAATGATGATCTTCATCCGCGACGGAAGGTCGGAGAGCATAGCCCCGAAGGCATCGTACTGCTCGTAGATGTTTTTTATCGTCAGTTCCTGGTCCTGGCCGGGGTAGATTCCGATCCCGTCCACGAGGTCTCCTGCAATGAGGAGATACTGGTGGTCGGAATCCGAGAGCCAGTCCGCGAACCGGTTCCAGGCTTCCTCAAGGAAGGTGTTGCTCCCCACGTGCACATCAGAAATGAGCACGGCTTTCCCCGGCTTGTCGCTCTTGAACGGGGTATTGTCGATGCGGATGTCCGGGCGGTAGAGGAACTCGGCAAAGAAGAGGCGGCCGTCGTTCGAGAGTTTTCCCTTGACCCCGATCACTTCATCGTGGACGATTCGCTCGGCATCGGCAAAGACCGGCCGGTCCTTCCGGAAGAGCACGGAGATGCTTGCCGAGGAGTCCTCGATCTCGGCGATGCGGTGGCCGTTTTTCGTCGTGCTCACATCCACGACCATCCCGATGACCGTGCATTCTTCCTGCCGGTACCGGGTGTTCTTGGTAAGCCCTTCGATGGGCATAGCCCCCGTCCTGCCCCGGATCATCCCGCCGAGCCGGCTGAACCGGTCCCGGAAATAGTGCAGGTAATCGCCGGTCCCGTTGACCGGTCCCGAGGTTCCCGGGCTGCCGCTTACCACCTCGACCGTGGGATCGAGGAGGAACCGGGTGCCGTCCCGGGTCGGGCGGATACCCGGGATATGCTTTGCGGAGACGACAACGGTATCTTCCGGCACCCCGGCGATGATGCGCTCGATCAGGTCCGGCTCGTCATTCTCCAAGATATAACGAACCACCTCGGGGTGGACCTGGAGCCTGGTGTCGAGGAACCGGAGCGCGATCTCCTGCGCAGTCAGCATACCAGATCATTGGCTGCCAAGAAATTATAGCCTGTTATTATGTCACTGCGAGGAAAATGCGGAAAGAGGATATTTGGAATTATTTATAGAAGAGATCCCGTTCCAGTACAATAATCATCTCATCTCTTGGAGTCCCAAAAAAAATGCCAACGGTCTTACTGGCAGATATATCTTTCAAGATCCAACCGTCTCTCGCATAATGATTCAGCATTTTTTCCAGTGAGGTTTTATCGAATCTGCCCCCATTCAGCCATTCGTCCTCCTGCCCGATTAC
>NZ_PIZH01000240.1 GCF_002835825.1 Methanoregula sp.
GGGCGAGGGTCGGCAGACCCCGAGCGCCCGTGGTTCCATCCCTGTCTGACACAACCCCACACGGTTTTTCTACAGGGCCTAAGAAGGAAAATAATGCCGCCATGGTGACAGCCGAAAAAATCTCCCGGCCCCCCGGATCCGGCGATCCGGCCCCCAGAACCCCCTTTCTGGAGCCCGATCGCAGGTGACTTTTGCAATCTGTTAGGGGTCTATTAGCGCAATTTGGGCCTGCCGTCGTAAAACCCTTAAAATCGGACGCCAAAATGAGCGTTTCCGCAAGTTTATGTCAGGGTATCCGGTCGAATACGTCAACTTCACTGCTCCCGCGAGAAAACAGCCACAATAAAGGAGTTCAAAATGGTCTCTGATCACAAAAATAAGCCTTATTTGAAAATTGCCTCTTATGGGGTGATGGCACTCATATTAGCAGCGATGTTTGTTGGAGCCTTCCCTTCAGGTCGGGGAATCGTCGTCTTCCCTGGGAGCAGCATCCGGGTCTCATCCGCGTTTTTTTGCAGAAACGAAGATGTTGAAGGCCAGCTGGGGCACGCGCTTCTCGACAAATGGTTCGAGTTTCGAAGCCAGCGAGAAGAGTGGATCGATCATGTCGATGTGGGCAAAAGAGCACCATTTGACAGAAATATCTGTGAATCCGGCGTGTGAGAAAAGTCGCGTCATCTCTTCTTCGTTGTAGTATCGTTCGCCAAAATTTTTCATCACAACGTGCTGGATTTTTACTTTTTCACTGATATGATAGAGCGCTGGTATTCCCTTGGTGATGAGTTTCTTCCCCAGCGTGCAGACAGCGATACTTCCCCCGGGCCGGAGTACGCGACAGGCTTCAGCAAGCATCGACCCGGGTGATTTCACATAACTGAAGACGAGGAGGCTCGAGATAGCATCAAAAGACTGGTCCCGGAACGGGAGGGTCTCGCCGTTTCCGGCAACGAATGCACAGCCGGGACACCGCTCGCGCGCTTTACTGAGCATCTTCTCGCTGATGTCGAGACCCGTTGCCGTACCCCCGTTCCGCAGGTATTTTTCCACAAAGAGAGCAGTGCCGCAGCCAATATCGAGCAGGTCGCCATTTCGTGGCAGGGCTTTGATAAGGTGATCGCTTAAGTGGTTATGATATGGCCGGCCCCGGGTCAGGTGATCGTAATGGTCATCATACGTGCCGGCAACGGAATCATAATGCTCCTGGATCTTCTGCTGCTTGACCCGGGTCATAGGAAGATCTCCCGCATCCCGGTGGTGAGTGCACCGATCTGGATGAATTCATTGTTGGAATTCCGCATGCGGAACTCAGCATTGGCAAGGGTGACAGCTAATCGCGGGTCATTGTACTCGCGTTTTATGACCGTGCGGATCTCAAAAAGGACTTCGCTCCCCGACAGGCCGTAATCGATCAACAGGGATTCGAGCCGCCGCATTGCTCCCCTCGTATCGCCTTCCTTGAGGGTTGTGATTGCAGAACCCGCTATTGTTGCGGTTTCGGATTGCGCAACTTCAAGGATCTTCTGGCATTTGCCCGTGGCCAGTGCAACCTGGAGCAGCAGGGTGGCCTGGCGCAAATCTCCTCCGGAAGCCTGAACGATAAGGTCAAGGTCATCTTCAGAGCAGGGTTGGACCTGAGTGGCCTCCCGTTCCATAATCTGTTTGAGGTGGCGGAGCATGAGATCCTGTTCAATCGGGGAAAAAAAGAGCGGGAGGCAGCGGGAGGCAATCGCAGGGATGATGGCGCTTGAATTGGTTGTGGTAAAGATAAACCGGCAGGTACTGCTGGTCTGCTCCATGATCCGGCGGAGCGCCTGCTGCGCATCACGGGTCAGGGTATGGGCGTCTTCAAAGACAAGGATCTTGAATTCTGCATCGAGAGGCCGGAGAGAGGCGTACCACTTGATGATGTACTTGAAATTGGCAATCAGTGAGAGGTTCTTCTGATAGATATGAGCGTACCGGTCATCCTGTTCAAGCAGAGCCTTGCCCTGGCGGAAGATATCGGATGTCTGGAAGATGGTGGTATTCTGCTCCCAGTTCTCGCCATATAGTGCCCTGGCAAAACATTCAACCGCAACACTCTTCCCGGTGCCATGCGGCCCGGTGAGAATTACGTGAGGAGAGGTCTTCGTGGTGGCAAACGAGACAAGGTGGTGGACAACAGCATCCTGCCCCACGATCTCCGGAAATGTTGCCGGCCGGTATTTCTCAATCCAGAGCATGGGATAACCTCGCAGTTATCTCACGTATTGCTTCCGACAAAAGATAATGGTTGTCAAGCGTTGTAAGAAGACGTGTCTTCTCTTCGTCAGAAAGATCCTTGCAGGCCCGGGCTATTGCCGGAAGTGCCCGGGTCACCTCATCAACAACGGTCAGGGTAGCCGTTCGTGCTGTCCGGGAGAGCGGGTTGAGGTCGATCGCGATCACTTTTTTCCCCATTTTCACCAGCGCTTCGCACCGGTCCCCGTCTTCGAGGGGGACAAGGACAACGTCAGCGGCATACATCCCGTCCCTGCGGCACCATGCCCTGTCATGGGATAGCGGGAGGAGCCGTTCGGCAGGCCCCGAGAAGACGTCTGATCCGGCATCGCAGAGGATCTTTTCGATCTGTGCCACCCGCGCCTCGGTACGGTGGAAGAGGTTGACCTCCACGATTGCATCGCAGGCCTTCTGCAGTTCTGCGATTTCCCCTGCTGCAAGGGCAGCCGTGTTCCCGTTTACTGATATGACCGGGTGTGTGGCTGAAAGCAGCAGAGCGGCTGCGGTCTGTTCTGCAAGAAGAGCGCTTTTCGTGGTCTGCTCCCCGATGAGGTAATCGAATGCCTCTCCCCGGCCATGGGCGGTGAGCCCCTCCATGGCAACTACACCCTCCTTTGCACACCGGGCAAGACGTTCACGGGTCATGAGTGAACGGTAGCGCGGGTGGTCCGGGGGAATCACGGGTTCACCCCCGTGATGCGGGGGCCGCGATGGGCAAGCCGGCACTCGAAAACCTCCCCGTACGGAGCGAGAATCTCTTTTGCGGAATCACCGTACGCAAAGACTCCGTTGCCGAGCATGGTCATGCTGGCCGGAACATTCCCTGAATTGCAGCACCGGATTACTTCAAGAACCTCCGTTGTGGCAAGACCGCTTGTGAGTGCGAAATGCTGTGAAACAGAAAAGAGATCCTCGCCATTATGCGGGGCACGTCGCGGGAATGCCTGGGCAACCCGTTCCATCTGCTTTGGGGAACCGAGGACAGATGGTGTATGGATGGGCCCAAAACTCACTGCACATACCGGTTTTGTAAGATCATAACGCCGGTGAATGTGCGCATCGATCCCGGGTCCGTTCCGGACAACCCATCCTCCTGCCTGGCATGCAGCAACATCGCCAAGGCCGGTGCGGTGCTGCACCTCGGCTTCATGGGCGAGAACAGCGATATCGTGATCGGAAAGGCTGAGGCTGTACAACCTGTTTACGGCAGTCAGTGTTGAGAGCGGGGCTGCGGCCGAGAGGCCGAATCCCGCACCACTCGGAAGGGGTGACTCCGTGAGTACTGATT
>NZ_PIZH01000241.1 GCF_002835825.1 Methanoregula sp.
CTTCACTGGGCCGTAGGCAGGGGCCGGAGCAAGGTTGCCATCGGGATCCATGACATGGATACAGTAAAACCGCCGTTCCACTATATCGCATCCCGCCGGAGCCGAGGCTTCATACCGCTTGACTTCACCGAGAAGATGACGATGGACGAGATCCTCGAAAAGCACCCGAAAGGCAGGGATTACGCGAAGATCGTCCGGGACTTCCCGCTCTTCCCGCTCATCGTGGACGATGACGATCATGTCCTCTCGTTCCCTCCGATCATCAACGGCGAGCGGACGCGTGTTACCATCGACACGAAGAATATTCTTCTCGACACCACCGGCACCGACAAACGTGCGGTCAGCGTTGCGGTCAATATCATCTGCACCGCGATGGCTGAAGCCGGCGCGACGATCGAAAGCGTTGAGATCGATGGTATCCAGACCCCGACACTTGCCCCCTCCGAGCGCGTCGTCAGCGTCAGCGAATGCTCGAGCCTGCTGGGAGCGGACCTGACGCCGGAATCTATGTGCGGGTACCTGAAGCGGATGCGCTTTGGGGCAGAACCGGCCGGTGCAGATAAGGTAAATGTCCGCGTTCCCTGCTACCGTGCCGATATCATGCACGACTGGGACCTCTTCGAGGATGTGGCGATTGCGTATGGCTACGACAAGCTGGAGTCAGTGCCCCCGAAGACGTTCACGGTAGGAAAGCCCCACCCGGTTCAGGTCAGCATGGCACTTGCGCGGCAGGTGTTTTCCGGTCTCGGGTATCTCGAAGTCATGCCGTTCACGCTCTCGAACGAGGAGGTGCTGTACCGGAAAATGCAGCGGGAGGAGACACGTGGCGTCCTTCACGTCATGCACCCGATAAGCATCGAGAATACCGTGGTCCGGACGGAACTCTTACCCCTGCTCATGGAGTTCCTGACCATCAACCGGCACCGTGAACTGCCGCAGCGCCTCTTTACTGTCGGCGATGTGGTGGTTGACTGTAAAACCCACCAGCAGGCCTCCGGTGTCAGCACGCATCCCGAGGCAGACTTCTCGGAAGCCTATGCAACCGCTGATGCCGTGCTCCACGAGCTCTCTATTGACTATACAGTAAAGGAGTCGGCCGACCCCGCATTCATCGACGGGCGCCGGGGCGATATTATCGTGAACGGGAAAAACGTGGGTGTCTTTGGCGAGATACACCCCGCCGTGCTGGTGGCGTTCGAACTCGAACACCCTGTTGCTGCGTTCGAGTTCGACCTCAGAGCCGTACCGGGATACCCCGTCCTCTGAGGTATTCTTTCACTTCTTTTACCGTGAATTCACCATAGTGGAACACGCTTGCGGCAAGGCAGGCATCCGCCTTGCCTTTCGTAAACCCATCGTAGAAATGCTCAAGGGTCCCGACACCGCCGCTGGCAATGACCGGGATCCCGACAGCGTCGGATATTGCAGCCGTGACGGGAATATCGAAACCGTTCTTTGTGCCATCTGTTTCCATGCTTGTCAGGAGGATCTCCCCGGCACCCCTTTCTTCAGCTTCCTTAGCCCATGCGACTGCGTCGATTCCGGTCGGTTTGCTGCCGCCGTAGATGACTACTTCATACCAGCATGTTGACCCCTCCGGAAGGCTGACAGGAATCGCCTTCTCATTGGGGGTCGTGTTCCTCCTTACATCGATTGCGCAGACCATGCACTGGGTGCCGAACGCTTCGGCACCGCGGGTAAGGAGGGACGGGTCATGGACAGCACTCGTATTGAGGCTGACCTTGTCGGCCCCGGCCCGGAGGATCTGCTGGATGTCGTCCAGGGACTTGAGTCCGCCCCCCACCGTGAGCGGAAGGAAGAGCTGGTCTGCGGCACGCTGGATGACATCGACGATGATGCCCCGTTTCTCTTTGGAAGCGGTGATGTCGAGAAAGACGACCTCGTCAGCTCCCTGTTCATTGTACCTGCCCGCCAGCTCCACTGGATCTCCGGCATCCCGGAGCCCGACAAAATTTGTCCCCTTTACAACCCTGCCGTCCTTGATGTCGAGGCAGGGGATGATCCTCCTTGTCAGCACCATAGTAACCACATTTTGCTGGAAGGTACTATCATCATTTCGAAAGAAGCCTGCATCATCGCGGAGTTTATGTTGCCTGCCGACCCTATGTATAGGATAATCAGGTACCCGGGCGGGTGTGCAGTATCACCCCTCCCCCCAGATGAGGATATCCATGAGTTCCGGAAAACTGAAGATTGAATGGGCAGCACAGTACATGCCGGTACTGGCTGCCATCAGGAAACAATTTGTCAAAGAGAAACCGTTCGAAGGCATGACCATCGGCATGGCGCTCCATGTCGAGGCCAAGACAGCCAACCTCGTATCAACGCTTGCCGCAGGCGGTGCAGAGGTCCATATCACCGGCTGCAACCCGCTCTCAACGCAGGATGATGTTGCCGAGGCGCTCGGCAAGGTAAAAAATGTCCACTGCTATGCGAAACGGGCCTGCACGGTCGATGAGTACTATGCAGCCATTAATGACGTGCTGGATGCAAAGCCGGTCATCACGATCGATGACGGCATGGATCTGATCCACTATATCCACACCAAACGCCGCGACCTGTTGAAGAAGGTAATCGGTGGCTGCGAGGAGACCACCACCGGCATCCACCGTCTCAAGGCAATGGCAGCCGAGGGCAAGCTGGAGTTCCCCGTGGTTGCGGTCAACGACACCCCCATGAAGCACTTCTTCGACAATGTCCACGGCACCGGGGAGAGTGTTCTCTCATCGATCATGATCACGACGAACACGCTCATTGCCGGGAAATACTTCATCGTCGCCGGGTACGGCTACTGCGGCCGCGGGCTTGCCCGGAAGGCACATGGCCTTGGCGCCAAAGTCATCGTCACCGAGATCGATCCCCGCCGGGCGCTTGAGGCGCACATGGACGGGTTCATGGTCATGACCATGGAAGATGCAGCAGCTATTGGAGACATCTTTGTCACCACCACCGGCAACTGTGCCGTTATCGCAAAGAAGCACTTTGCAAAACTCAAGGATGGTGCGATCCTCGCGAATGCCGGCCACTTCAATGTCGAGATCGACCTCGAATATCTCAACAAGAACGCTGCAAAGGTCATCCGGCGCGATGGCATCGATACGTTCGTCCTCGGGAAGAAGTCCGTTCACGTGCTCGCTGAAGGCCGGCTTGTAAACCTCGCCACTCCCAAGGGAATGGGACACCCGATCGAAGTAATGGACCTGAGTTTCGCGCTCCAGGCACTCTGCACGCTCCATATCGCAAAGAACGGGAAGAAGATGAAGGGCGGTGTCTATGACGTGCCTAACGAGATCGATGAGCAGGTGGCAAACCTGAAACTTGCGTCCCTTGGGCTCTCGATTGATTCGCTTTCCAAAGAACAGAAGAACTATTCCTGCAGCTGGGATATCGGGACCTAAATCCCAGCCTCTTTTTACAGCATCCTTGCCGCGGCCAGGTATTCCTGCGCCCAGCCGCCATACTCCCCGAACTGCCCCTTTTCAAACGTCCGTGTCCGGTCGTATTCCTTTGTTGTCGGCGGATCA
>NZ_PIZH01000242.1 GCF_002835825.1 Methanoregula sp.
CTCCCCATTTTCCCATTTTTCTGCCGTCAGCAATGATTTAATAGATTTACGGCATTTTTATAGTACAATGACAGAGGGGCGGACGCTGGTCCTGAGTGTTGACCGGGACGACGATATCGGCTGGAAGGCCCAAATCGAGAGCCCGTGCATCGGCCGCGCCGCGTGCTTAAAAGCAGCTAATACCCTGGCACTCACCGATCCCGAGGACTCCGATGTCAATGCTATCTTCTCTGCGATCAAAATCTATGATGAGCTGACGGCAAAAGGAGAGGACGCAGCAGTCGCTGTCGTTGCCGGGAACCACCTCCACATGATCGAAGGCGACCGCAGAATCGCAACCTCACTCAAGAAAGTCGTGGAAGAGACAAAGGCAACGAACTGCATCCTTGTCACGGACGGTGCCGAAGATGAGTATGTCATCCCCATCATCCAGTCACTCCTCCCCATTTCCAGCATCCGCAGGGTTATCGTCAACCAGATGCCCAATCTCGAAGGCACCTATTATATCCTGAAGAAACTTTTCGATGACCCGAAGATCTCCCGCATGGTCTTCATTCCGATAGGCCTTGCCATGCTGCTCTATGCAAGCGCGTTCCTGCTTGGTGCACCCGGCCTTGCCACCATCATTGTCGTCATGGTGATCGGGTGTTTCCTCCTGTATAAAGGGTTCGGGTTCGACGAACTCATGCACGGGATCATGGATGCCCTCCGGGTTTCCCTCTCCCGCGGGCGGTTCTCGTTCATCACTTACACCACAACGATCCTGCTCGTGATCATCGGTTTCACGCAAGGATTCTACAATATCCTCCATTACTATTCCGCCGACAGCAGCCTGGGGCTGATTACCTATCTTGTGACATTCATCTATGGTGCTATCGAATGGCTCATCTTTGCCGGGCTTGTCCTCTCTGTTGGCGTTATCATCGATGTGTACCAGAATGATCGGAAGAACCTCGGCAAGGTAATCGTCTTCCCGTTCTTTGTCACGGCAATCGGCCTCCTCCTTTATGCAGCCTCCATCTACCTGATCCCCACCCTGGGTGTGCCCGACTTCCCGCTCTCCCAGGAGACCATATCCCGGTACATTCTCTGGGATACCATCGCCGGGATAACCGCCGCGGTTGCGGGAGTCCTGATCCAGACCTATGTGACAAAAAAGGTGGCCGAACAGAAAAAAGAAGAGATCATCGAAGTGATCTGAAGTATCTTTCTTACTACTACGATTCTTTTTTCCGGCCATTACCTATCAGGCCTTATCTGCCGGCAGGAGATAAAAGCCCGGCATGATGGCATGCCGATCCTCTTACCATTTCATTAGCTTTTCATGGTTCTGTTTTGAAAAAAGTGGCTCTCTTGTTACAAAAGAAGCGAACCGAAACATCACCTTGGAAACGCAGAGGAAAAGGCAACGTGACTGTTACTCCTTGCGGACGGGAACTTCTGCAAGGGAGAAATACCCGATCCCGCTGGGGAATTCACGCACCATCGTGAAGTTCCGGGTCACTTGCGGGGATCTGACGGTAAGATTGGGAATAACGACATTGAAGGTATGGGACGGGTACCAGTAGATCCCGTCGCCATAGGACACTGCCGCTTCATTGACCGTGAACTCGGCACCTTCGAGATCGATACGCTGGATCTTTGCGTCATTATAATTCAGGATCTTCATCAGCTTGTTCTTCAGGTCCTGTTTTCCAAAGAAAAAGAAGATAATTCTGGTGCTTTCATCAACTGAATAGTTCACGTGGATATTTGCAGTACCGTTGTCCAGCTGGACATCGACATCATGTACCTTGATGTACCCATACCGGTCTTCCTCGGCAGCAAGGACGGGGGCTGCCAGGAATACTGCGAGGAGCAGGAACAATGCCACGGCACAAGGTCGCATAACATACTCATTTCGTGAAGAGCCCTTAAAGCGTTTTTGGTTATATTCAGCCGTTTATCGGCGAAAAACCATGGAAAATTGCGGCGATTATAATATAAAAAATGTATTATTTGTTGTTGGCAAGGATGATCTCGATGGACGATACGTTCGTTTTACCGGTGTCAGTATCGATGATCTCCGTTGAGGTGAGGATCTCTTTCTTGGTTACACCCTCAAGGAAGCGGTTCAGGGCAATTTCTGCGGTATCCACTGCACGGGAAATTGCTTTTCCCCGGGCCTTTATCGCAACTTCGGGTGCACCATTGTTGAACTGGGTGACCACGGCAAGTACATAGTTCATGACCGGCTTATTGCCGACAAATACTGTGTTCTCTCTTGGTTGCTGCTGCATAGGTGCCTCCCGGTCAGAGATACTTCTTCTTGACAATCAGTTCTGCATTCAGTACACTTGCGCCGGCAGCGCCACGGATCGTGTTATGGCCCATGGCAACAAACCGGACCCCCTCGCGGAGCCGGCCGACCGAGACGGTCATACCTTTTCCCCTCATGCGGTCGAGACGGGGCTGGGGACGGTCAGGCTCCTCGTCAAAGAAGTGCACCGATTCCGCAGGCTGGGTCGGCAGGCCGTTGATCGGGGGCTTGTAATCCTGATATGCTTTGCGGATTTTTGCAAGCGGCTCCTTGATGTCCGCCCAGACTGCCATGGTGTGGCCATCAATGACCGGCACCCGGTGACAGCTTGCGCTGACCTTGAAAGGCGCATTCTGGACTTTGCTTCCTTTCAGCGTGCCCATAATCTTGAGCGCCTCAGTCTCCATCTTCTCCTCTTCCTTGCCGATGTAGGGAATGACGTTATCGTAGATCGCCATAGCTGCCACACCTTCGAACCCCGCACCGGAGATCGCCTGCATGGTCGCGACCCGGATATCCGTGAACCTGAACTTCCGCAGGGGTGCGAGCGCTGTAACCATCATGATGGTGGAGCAGTTCGGGTTCGTGACGATGAACCCGTCACAGCCAGCATCCTTCTGGACATCGATCAGGCCCAGGTGGTCCGGGTTGACTTCCGGGACAACGAGCGGGATCATCGGTTCCATGCGGTGGGAACTGGCATTGCTGCAGACAGCAATGCCGGCATCCGCAAACTCCGTCTCCGTAGCGGTCGCGATCTCCGCCGGAAGGGCAGAGAAGACAAGGTCGACATTCTTCATGGCGGAAGGAGAGGTAGGGACAACTTTGATCTTCCCGATATTCTCCGGAAATGGCGTATCAAGGCGCCATTTCACAATCTTTCCATAGGCTTTTCCCGCACTGCGATCGGAAGCGGCAAGCGTCGTAAGTTTGAACCAGGGATGTTCCGCAAGAAGTTCAACGAATCGCTGACCAACCGCGCCGGTAGCACCGAGCACTCCAACATTGATCATGATGATTAGGTCCTGTAAGTTCGATTTCCCCGTTTCTTCCTGAATAATGGCGGGTTGTAAAATCCCATTTCACTTATGATGATAAAAACGTTGTTTTTTATAATTTATATAACGGGAAATATGTCGCCAGCAGCATCACGGCAGAATGTATCGCCGCTGCCAGAGGCGCAACACACTCGCAAAACCCGGCCGTCCTTTGATCGGGGTACACACGATAATATACAAAAAAA
>NZ_PIZH01000243.1 GCF_002835825.1 Methanoregula sp.
TATCTGTGATGTAAAGAATGTATCGCTTTGGTTACCTTTTTTGAACTTTTACTAAATTCCTGCGAATGCCGCATGAAGCATACATGAATTGGAGGGGCCCATTTACACGGCTGTAGTTACGGAGACCGTGCGTAGTATCTCCACGGGCAGGGTGAGTTGTTCCATCCTTCTTCCCATCCTTTATCTGCCATCCCGATCTACACCGGAGAAGAGGATCGAAGAATGGTTCATTCCAGCGGGATCCAGGGACTGATTGCCGGGTACATTGCATCGCCACAGGGCAGGCAGATGATCAAAAACTTCCTTTCATCTCCGGAGGGGCAGGAAGCCATCAATGCATACCTGGCAACACCGGAAGGCCAGGGCATGGCAAACCTCCTTCTCATAAAGGCGCTCGACAACCTCAGGCTGCCCGGGCCGCTTAAGGAGGAGATCCGGGCAGCTCTTGAACGGGAGGGGAATCAGTCCCATTGCCCGGACGAACCGGGTTCTTCCCGGTAACCGGAAAAAGAATAAATAGCATTTTCCATTAAAATAGACCCTATAACAATACACTATACCTGCACGAAGAGAGTTTGGCCCTGATGATCTCCCTCCTCTATGTTGACGATGAACCGGAACTGCTCACCCTCGGTAAACTGTTTCTCGAACGCGAGGGGGAGTTCACGGTCACAACAACCACCTCCTCACCGGAAGTCCTGAGCCTCCTCACGACGAATACCTTCGATGCCATCATCTCGGATTACCAGATGCCCGTCATGGACGGGATCGAACTGCTCAAGCAGGTCAGGGGGAGGGACATCACCATCCCCTTCATCCTCTTCACCGGGAAAGGACGCGAGGACGTTGTGATCGAGGCGATCAACAACGGCGCCGACTTCTACCTCCAGAAAGGGGGTGCCGCCCGCCCCCAGTTCGCAGAACTCCGGCACAAGATCCTCACGGCACTCGAACGGCGCCGTGCCCTTGACGCGCTCAAAGACTCCGAGCAGAAACTCGCAAGCATCATCGATTTCCTTCCGGATGCAACCTATGCCATCAACACGGAAGGAAAGGTGATTGCCTGGAACAAGGCAATCGAGACAATGACCGGGGTTAAGGCATCAGGGATGCTGGGCAGGGGGCAGTTCGAATATGCAATACCCTTTTACTCCGAACGCCGGCCCATGCTCATCGACCTGGTCCTTTCCCCGGACGAAGCATTCGAGACACAACACTATCTGGATTGCTGCCATGACGGCATAACCCTCACCGCCGAGAGTGTCCTGCAATACCCGGAAAATGGTCCGCGATACATCTGGGGAAAAGCCAGCCGGCTCTATGACCAGAACGGTGAGATCTCAGGTGCCATTGAGTCCATCCGGGACATCACCGAACAGAAAAAAATCGACCAGACCCTCCGCGAGAACGAAGCAAAATACCGCGAACTCATCGAGAACGCGAGCACGATCATCCTGAAGCTGGACAGGACGGGCACCATCACGTTCTTCAATGAATATGCGCAGCGGTTCTTCGGGTTCTCAAGCAACGAGATTCTGGGCCGGCCGGTTGTGGGCACGATTGTCCCGGAGCATGAGTCCGGGACCGAACGGAATCTTTCCACCCTGCTGGAGAACATTGTCCGCGATCCCGAACAGTATGCCAGCAACGAAAACGAGAACATTACCAAAGATGGCAAAAGAGTCTGGATCCACTGGTGGAACAAGCCGATTTTCAACAAGGGCGGGGTGTTGCAGGGAGTGCTGTGCGTGGGTTCGGACATCACTGCCCGCCGCAGGATGGAAGACGAGATCCGTGCCGAGAACGAGAAGAACCGGGGGCTCATGAGTCATGCCATCGACGCCATTTTCATTATCGATGCAGATTCGGGCAGGTTCACCGATGCCAACAAAAGGGCGCTGGAGCTGCTCGGCAGGTCGCCGGATGAGCTGAAGGGAATGCGCTACACAGACATCTGTCCTGAGGAATTCCACGACCTCTTCATACGGCATTTCGCCATGGTGGCAAAGAATGGGACCGGGTCATTTCCCCTGACAGTCATCGACCGCGAGGGCAGGCACATCTCCGTGATCTCCAGCACCACCCGCATCGACCTTGGCGGACGGCCGCACATGCTTGCCATCCTTCACGATATTTCCGAGATCCAGATGGCCCATGACGCGCTCCAGCTGGCCAACAAAAAACTCAACCTGCTCTCGGACATCACCCGCCATGATATCAGGAACAAGCTGACCATCCTGAGCGGTTACCTGCAACTGCTCAGGGACAAACCGCGGGAACCCGATTACACGATGTACATGAAGAAGGTCAATGACATCGTCGGTACAATCGGTGAGAACATCGAGTTCACAAAACTCTACCAGAACCTTGGCATGGTTGCCCCCTCCTGGCAGAACGTCCACGATGTCTTTTTCCATGCCTGTGCACGGCTGGATATCCGGAAGATCTGTGTCCAGTCGGATACCGGGGACCTGGAAATCTTTGCAGATCCCCTCCTGGAACGGGCGTTTTTTAACCTTGCGGAAAATGCCATTACCCACGGGGGAAGTATGACCACCATCCGGATCTCCGCAAAAAAAGCCCACGAAGGAGGCATCCTCCTTATTGTCGAAGACAACGGCACCGGGATACCACCGTCCGAAAAGGAGAAGATCTTCTCCAGGGGATTTGGGAAGAACACCGGCCTTGGGCTTTTCCTGGTGCGGGAGATCCTCTCCATCAGCGGGATCACCATCCGCGAGAACGGTGAATACCGCAAGGGAGCGCATTTCGAGATCTTCGTTCCGCAGGGGGTCTTCCGGTATCCCGAAAACAAAGCCAGCGACCGCTGCCATATCCAGGTCACGGGATCGGACCGGCGCGATCCCCTGGCAGGTTAGAAGAGGGCCTTAAAGCCGGTGCGGGCAAGCGGCCCGAGAAGCCGGAGGGTTGCGGGATTGAAGAGCAGCCGCTTTACCAGCCCCGATGGCCGGTCCATGTCGCCGTACTCCTCGATGGTCCTGATGAGGCCCGGATCGTCAAGGGCACACACAAGTTCGTCCATGTCATCAGGGGACAGCCGCTCCCGCATTCCAAAGAGCCTGAACCCGAGGGAGAGTTCGTTCCCGAAATCCTCTTTCCACAAGCGCTCGTACCGGGAGAGGACGGTATCGTCGAACCGGTCTTTCTCGCATGCTTCGACGGCAATCGTGGCAGCATGCCGGGCCGAACGGATGCCGGTGTATACTCCTCCGCCAGACGTGGGTTTGGCAAATCCCGCAGCGTCACCACAAAAGAGCGTGCGGTGCCCGTAGGTCTTCGGCATAATGCCGAGGGGGATGGTGCCGGTCGCGAGATGGAGATTTGAGGGGGGGAACATCTTCCGGAACTCTGCAAACAGCGCCGGGACATTTGTTCTGGAGCAGAGGCCGATCCGCGTCCTGCCATGCCCCGAGGGGATCGCCCAGCCAAAAAAGTCCGGGGACGCATCCGGGTACACCTCCACAAACCGGGGATCGATCTCATGGGGGACATCCGCCTGGAT
>NZ_PIZH01000244.1 GCF_002835825.1 Methanoregula sp.
CGGACTCCCGGTGTGTGGTCCGGTGTGCACAGAGTGAGATGAGTGCGTGACAGTGTTCACTGGCAGGGCAGGGGATTTCCCGGCTCACCTCCGATGCGGTTCTTTACAATGCTGATAGTGTTGCTGAGTCCGGTGCTGACCGGTGCAGTGCGATTTGTGGGCGCAGCGGACTGCAGGCTCCGGATGGAACTGACCGATCCGAAGGGCTCGTGTGCGAGTATATCCATGGTGTTTCTCCTGTGCAGATCGCATTCCCTGTGGCTGGAAGCGTCTGCCAACTACAACTCTCCTGTTAGGTCGTGATCAAGGGTAGCCGAACGGGATGAGGGGCGGTGAAATTTTCCGAATGATTCTGCTGGAAGACGAAAAGAGGTACAAACCAAATCTTTATTGCCCGTTTTCCACAAAATGAAGCGGGTGAAAGGACGGATACTGTGAACGGGACGGCTGCTGCACCACGGATCATCTCGTGGAATATCACGCTCCGGTGTCCCCTCAAATGTTCCCACTGTTACGTCGATGCAGGGGAAAAAGAAGCGGAGGGCGTACTCTCTTATAATGAGGCCTGCTCCGTCATCGACCAGATTCGCAGGACCGGTACTCCCGTTGTCGTCCTCTCCGGGGGCGAACCCCTGATGCGGGACGACTTGTGCTCAATCGCCCGCTATGGTACGGAGCGTGGGCTCCGGATGGTGCTCGGCACGAGCGGGTACCTCCTCGACCGGGCCATGGCAGCACGGCTCAGGGAATCCGGTATCCGGGCGGCAGCGATCAGTCTCGACTCGGCCGATCCGGCTACTCACGATGCCCTGCGGGGCACTCCCGGCGCCTGGGAGATGGTAGTTGCCGCCATCAGGAACTGTCGTGACGAAGGGCTTGGCGTACAGATCAACATGACCGCGGTACGGCCGGTAGCTGCTGATGTGGAATCAGTTGTAGCGCTGGGAAGGGATCTCGGTGTGAAGGACTACCAGGTCTTCTTCCCGGTCCCGACCGGGCGGGCCGCGAAAGGAGGGGATCTTTCCCCGGTTGCATACGAGAACGTGATCCGTGAGGTCCTCTTGCGGTACCGCGACAGCGATATCAACCTCCGGCCCACCTGCGCACCGCAGTTCCGCCGGATCGCCGACAGCCTTGGGATCAAAAATCCGCAGTGGGGCCGCGGCTGCATTGCCGGCATCACCTATTGCCGCATCTATGCAAACGGGGATGTAACCCCCTGCCCCTACCTTCCCGTGAGCGCCGGTAACGTGAGGACGACCCCGTTTGATAAAATCTGGGCGGACTCGCCGGTCTTTGCTGCTCTGAGAAAACCCGCTCTGCTGACCGGCAAGTGTGGGCGGTGCGAATACCAGCCGGTCTGCGGCGGCTGTCGGGCCCGGGCCTGGCGGGGAAGCAATCGTGTATCGCCCCGCTGGTGCGACGGACTGGAGAAGCCTGCTACGGTCACGGGCGAACTCTGTGCGGAAGACCCGTGGTGTCCGTACGAGCCGGGAGGTGCATCGTGAAGGAAGGACTGCCCGTTGACCGGACCGATCTTGCGCTCCTTGAATGCCTCCAGGACGACCTGCCGCTGGTGCCGCGGCCCTGGCAGGTGATAGCGGAGAAGCTGGGAATTACCGAAGACGTGCTGCTGGAGCGGCTCCGGAGACTCACCGAAGCCGGGATCGTACGGGGGATATCGCCGGTGCTTGAGTCCCGGCCGCTCGGCCTCTCCGCTGCCACGCTCGTCGCTTTCCAGGTTCCGGAGGACAGGATTGACGAAGTTGCCGCAGTTGTCAGCAGCTGCCCGGAGGTATCGCACAATTTCCGGCGGGAGGACCCCATCAACCTCTGGTTCACCATCACGGCAAAGGATCGCGCAGCCGTTGACCGCGTCCTTAAGAGAATTCTTGAAACATCCGGTGTTCCGGAGACGGATGTACTGGACCTGCCTACCGTGCGCCGGGTCAAGATCGATGTACGGTTCCGGTTCAGCCGGCCCGAAGGAGAGGATGTATGATGGATCCGGTAGACAAACAGTTGATCGGAGTGCTGGAGGAGGGGCTGCCGCTCGTGGCAGCGCCCTTTGCAGGTATCGGGAGCCGGCTTGGCATTTCCGAGCGGGACGTGATCGATCGTATCAGTGCCCTGCGGCAGGGGGGTGTGATCCGGAAGTTCCGGGCCCGGATCGACCAGCGAAAGCTCGGGATCACGGCCAATGCGCTCGTAGCCTGGAAAGGCCCCCGCGATTCACATGACGACCTGGGACCCCGGCTCGCCGCATTCCCTTCAGTAACGCACTGCTATGAACGCCGGCCAGTGCCGGGCCGGTGGGAGTATACCCACTACACTGTTCACCATGGGTACAGCAGGGGTGAGGTCATTTCCGAAATCGAACGGATTGCCCTTGAGATCGGGTGCCCGGAGTTCCGGGTCCTCTTTTCCACCCGCGAGTACAAGCGCGTGCCCAATGTCCGGATCAACGAGAACGGGGGCGGCGGATGAACCGGATCACCCAGTGCCTCCACGGCAGGGGGACGGTGAGCAGCGTGATGCGCCACCGTCACCGCCCGCAGGGAGAGGTGCCCAGTACCCTTCTCGCGTTCACGGGAATGTACCGTCCGGTCGTCTTCTGGAACATTACCGACCGGTGCAACCTCTCCTGCACCCATTGCTACAATGCCTCGGGGCCCGCGAGTCCCACGGAGGGGGAACTGACGACCGCAGAGGCGATGGGGGTGATCGATGACCTCGCGGCAATGGGTGTCCCGCTCATCCTCTTCACCGGGGGGGAGCCTCTCCTGCGGGACGACCTCTTCGATCTTGCACAGCATGCCAAAAAGAAGGGCCTGAAGATGGCCCTCAGCACGAACGGGACGCTCATCACGGGGGATATGGCGGGTAGGATCCGCGATGCCGGCATCGAGTACGCCGGGATCTCGCTTGACGGTGCAACAGCCGCTACTCATGACCGGTTCCGGAACTGCAGGGGTGCCTTTGATGCAACCCTTGCCGCGTTCTCCGCCTGCAAAAAGGCCGGGCTCCGGTGCGGCGTGCGGGTTACGCTGACACGGGAGAACCTCCCTGAACTGGAGGAACTCATCGATCTCTCGATCCGGATCGGGGCCTCCCGGTTCTGCCTGTACTGGCTCGTTCCCGCAGGCAGGGGAAGCGGGGCGTATGACCGGCTCCAGCTGGGCAAAAAGGAGGTTGAGGGGGCACTCTCCCTCCTGTACCGGAAAGCGCAGGAGACCGACCCGTCAGTCATGGAGTTTTTGACCGTGGACGCACCCCAGGACTGCATCCATTTACTCGCCTCCATGGAGCGCGATCGCTCTCCCGATCTTGACGACGCAAAAGAGCTGCTCTCGTCGCTCAACGGGGGGTGCAGTGCCGGCACCCGCGTGGCGAACATCGATGCACAGGGTAATGTCTGGCCCTGCCAGTTCGCCCGTTCGCGTGAGTTCCTTATCGGTAATGTTCGGAACCGGCCCTTCAGCACCCTCTGGGCTGAGCAGGAGAATC